>NZ_VWWG01000004.1:0-126594 GCF_011753085.1 Burkholderia sp. Tr-862 | reverse complement strand
GCGGCGGGCGGCGTGTCGCGCCAGCCGGCGAATGCATCGCGCGCGGCGCGGACCGCGGCGTCGACGTGCGCGGCGGTCGCGAATTCCTGCCAGCCGATCGTCTCGCCGGTCGACGCATTGAAGATCGGTGCGCCGGCTTCATCGGAATGCGTGCGCACGGGCTGGCCGGCGATGTGCGCCGCGGGCAGCACGAGGGTCGCGGCGGAAGGGGAAAGCTCAGCGGTGGACATGACGATTTTCCTGTCGATCGGATCAGCGGTAGGCGACGCCCGGCATCACGCAGAGCATCTCGAACGCGAGGTTCGCGCCGACGAGCGCGGTGGTGCCGGTCGGATCGTACGGCGGCGACACTTCGACGAGATCCGCGCCGACGATGTTCAGCCCTTTCATCCCGCGAATGATCTCGAGACCTTGCTGTACCGACAGGCCGCCGATTTCCGGCGTGCCGGTGCCGGGCGCGAATGACGGATCGAGCCCGTCGATGTCGAAGCTGAGATACACCGGCGTGTCGCCGACGCGCTCGCGCACCTGCGCCATCAGCGGCGCGAGCGACGTGTTCCAGCATGCTTCCGCCTGCACGACGGTGAAGCCCTGCTGGCGGCACCAGTCGAAATCGTCCGCGTGGTAGCCGGTGCCGCGCAGGCCGATCTGCGTGACCTTGTCGCATTGCAGCAGCCCGTCTTCCACCGCGCGGCGAAACGGCGTGCCGTGCGCGATCTTCTCGCCGAACATCGTGTCGTTCACGTCCGCGTGCGCGTCGACGTGCACCACGGCGACCTTGCCGTACTTCCGGTGCAGCGCGCGCAGGATCGGCCACGCGATCGTGTGGTCGCCGCCGAGCGTGATCGGGCGGCAGCCGTTCGCGACGATCTCGTCGTATGCGTCTTCGATGCGGCGCACCGAATCCTTCAGGTCGTAGGGGTTGGTCGCGACGTCACCGATGTCGGCGACCTGCAGCGAATCGAACGGCGCGGCGCGCGTGGCCATGTTGTACGGGCGCAGCAGCACGGATTCGGTGCGGATCTGGCGCGGGCCGAAGCGCGAGCCCGAGCGGTTCGACGTGCCGAGGTCGAGCGGCACGCCGACGAAGCACACGTCGAGGCCGTCGGTCGTGTCGACCTGCGGCAGGCGCATCATCGTGGCGATGCCGCCGAAGCGCGGCATTTCGTTGCCGCCCATCGGCTGGTTCAGTTCGCGGTGCATGGGGCCGTCTCCTCTGTCCGGTGAAAAACGATCGGCCGATGGTAGAGGAGAACGCGAGCGCGAAGATTTCGAAGTCGCAACGTTTACATCGACGGATCTCGATGCGAGTGGCGCCGCCGCATCGACGCGGCGCAACCGTCAGCGGGGGCGCTCAGCCGGTGATCGCGGGCCGTGCGCCGTCGTCATGATGTGACGCGGCGGCAGCAAACGCCGGCGCGGCCGCGCCCCATGCGGCGAGCTCGCGCTTCGTGCGCACGCCGAGCTTCGCGAACGCGCGCTTCACGTACGACTCGGCCGACGCGACCCGTACGCCGAGGATGGCGGCGGTCTCCGGCACGGTCTTGCCGGAGATCAGATGCTTGCAGGTTTCGTATTCGCGCTTCGACAGCTTCACGCCGTCGGCCGCGATCCGCGCGTCGAACTGCGCGAGCGGATGCACTTCGGGCGTCGGATGCGCGATGCGCCGCGCGGCGGTGGTCGATGCGTGCAGCTCGAGCAGCGGGAACAGCACGTCGCTGATGCTGCGAAAGCGGCTCATTTCGGCGAGCGTGAACGGCGGGCGGTCGCGACCGCGTTCCAGCGCGATCGAATGCTGCGCATAGCGGGTGCCGCGCGCGAGCACGCATTCGTGGCCGATCCGCACGTCGTCGAACAGCCGCTGGCGGAACTCGCCGGGCGGGATCGCCGCGATGTCGCGCACGACGAGCATCGTGCCCGTCTTGCCGCGCAGCCCCGCGAACAGCGGATCGCTGTCGAGAAAGCGCTCGTAGTAGAGCGTCATCACGTCGGAGATTTCGGCGGTCTCGGTCTCGGCGCCGATGCCGCTGCTGCCGATCCATTCGCAGCGGTAGCCGGTCGGCATCGTGCCGTCGACGCGCGAGCGTTCGACGTGCGCGACGTCGAGCGGCACCACGTCGTTCAGCAGCTGCGTGAGACGCGGCACGAAGTGCGGCGTGCCGACCGTCTCGATCAATTCGCCGAGCGCCCTGAACGACACGTTGAAGCGGTCGGTGTCGTGGTGGAAGGGGTTCACGTTGAGCATGCGGTTCCCCGGTGAAAGGCGGCGCGATTCTAGCGTCCGGCGCCGAAAACGTCATTAAGGGGAAATACCGGCAGGTGGCCTGTCAGCCGTCCTCCCCCGGAAAACGCGGCTTGTCCCCCCCGCAGGGGGGCATACCGGGGAAGTGTAAATGGGTAACTTCGTCTCTGCTTTTTTCAATCGAGAGACGAAAGATTCAGATGACCAAACTGATCAAGGACATCCTGCCGCTGGGCGCAGGCATGGGCGAATTCACGAAGCTCGACTTCGGGATGGACGAAAGCGACTGGCGCGCGGCCGAAGGCAAGAGCGGCAACTACCTCGTCGGCTGGTGGGAAGGCAAGGTCGGCTCGGTGGACTTCCCGGAAACCACGGCGGACGAAGCGGTGTGGCTCGTCGAGGGCCGGATCGCGCTGACCGACGTGGAAGGCAACCGCAAGGAATTCACGCCGGGCCAGGGCTACCTGTTGCCGGCCGGTTTCGCGGGCCGCTGGGAGACGATCGAGGACGCGAAGAAGTTCTACGTGCTGCTCGAGCAGTCGTGATGCGAGCAACCGCCGCCGTGGCGTCGTCGTCAGGTTGACGCGGGCCCGGCGGCGGTTGCGGTTTCGATCACGTGGGATGGCTGGGATCATGGAAATGGAAGTCAACGAAGCAATACAAGCCGCACCGGCGCACGCCACGCGTCGCACGCCGATCGCACTGAGTGCCGCCGAGGCGCTCGCGAATACGAAGCTGTTCCCGTACTGGCTCGACAACCCGGCCGCACCGGCCACCGAGCCGGAACTCGTCGGCGACGTGACGGTCGACCTGCTGATCGTCGGCGGCGGCTTCACCGGGCTGTGGACGGCCGTGCAGGCGAAGGAACAGATGCCGCACCTGAACGTGGTGCTGATCGAGGCCGGCAAGGTCGCGCACGGCGCATCGGGCCGCGCGGGCGGGATCATCTCGACGTCGGTGATGCACGGGCTGCCGAACGCGGTGCGCGTGTTCCCGAACGACATCGCGCAGCTCGAGGAATTCGGCCATCACAACCTCGACGGCTTCGAGGAAACGCTGAAGCGCTACGACATCGACGCCGACATCGAGTGGAACGGCGAGATGACGGTGGCGATCGACCCCGAGCACATCGCGCATCTGAAGGGCGACTACGACCTGCATCGCGAGTACGGGCACGACGTCGTGCTGCTGAACCGCGAGGAAACGCTCGAGCAACTGAACTCGCCGCTGTTCGCGGGCGCGCTGTGGTCGCGTAATCGCAGCGGCATCGTGCATCCGGCGAAGCTCGCATGGGGGCTCAAGCGCGCGGCGCTGTCGCTCGGCGTGAAGCTGTACGAGCACACGCCGCTCACGACCGTGACGGACGAAGGCAACACGGTGGTCGTGAAGACGCCGCAGGGCAGCGTGCGCGCGCCGCGCGTCGTGTTCGGCAGCGGTACCGCGAAGGTCGGCATTCCCGACATCAACCGCCGCGTGATGCAGGTGCGCGACCACGTGCTCGCGACCGAGCCGCTGACCGACGAGCAGCTCGCGCGGATCGGCTGGAAGAATCGCCAGGGCGTGTACGACACGCGTACGCAGCTCAACTATTTCCGGCTGACGAAGAACAACAACATCATCTTCGGCGGGCTGGTCAGCTATCACTTCGACGGCGATCCCGAACCGGCCCAGGACAGCCGGCGCGAAACCTACTACCGGCTCGCGGAAGCGTTCTACCGGACGTTCCCGCAACTGGGCGACGTGCGCTTCTCGCACGCGTGGGGCGGGCCGATCGACTACTGCTCGCGCGGCTCGGTGTTCGCGAAGCGCTATCTCGGCGGCAAGGCCGTGTTCGTCGCCGGCTATACGGGCTTCGGCGTCGCGGCGAGCCGGTTCGGCGCGTTCATGGGGCTGAACATCCTGTTCGATCGCGACAGCCCGGAGCGCAAGCTCGACATCGCGAACCAGAGTCCGAGCTACATTCCGCCGGAGCCGATGCGCTGGGTCGCCGCGAAGATCACGTTCCATGCGTTCGACGGCGCGGATGCCGAAGGCGGCTGGAAACGCGCGTGGATCAGCGGCATCAAGGCGATGGGCTTCCCGATGTAGGCGACGCGTCGTTCATGAACGACGGGTAGGGCGCGCGCCGTTGCCGATGGCGGCGCGCGTCAGGTCAGCTCCATCGGCGAACACGGCCGGTGTCGTGCCGGCCCGGCAACGCGCGCACGCGCAGCGGCTCGAAGCATGTTCTCGAATACCACCGATCTCGATCTCCGGCTCATCCGGGTCTTTCTGGCCGTCGTCGACGCACGCGGCATCACGGCCGCAGAGGCATCGCTCGGCGTGCGGCAGTCGACGATCAGCACGCAGCTCTCCGCGCTGGAAGCGCGCGTCGGCTTCAAGCTGTGCGACCGCGGGCGTGGCGGCTTTCGGCTGACGTCGAAGGGCGAACGCTTCGCGGCCACCGCGCGCACGCTCGTCACCGCGACGTCCGAGTTCGTCGCGCGCGTGCGCGACATCGATCGCAAGCTGGTCGGCACGCTGTCGATCGGCCTGATCGGGCAGGCGCCGCTCGTGGAGAATGCGCGCCTCGCCGACGCGATCGGTGCGTTCCGCAAGCGCGACCAGGCCGTCACGTTCTCGATGAAGGTCGCGTCGCCGCAGGAGCTCGAGGAAAACCTCGTCAACCACCAGCTCGATCTCGCGATCGGGTATTTCTGGCATCGCGTGCCGGGGCTCGACTACACGCCGCTGTTCACCGAGGAGCAGGTGATCTACTGCGGGCGCGGGCATCCGCTGTTCCATGCGTCGCGGCCGGTGTCGGCCGACGACCTGCAAGCGCACGACTGGGTGTGGCGCACCTATCCGGTGCCGGAGGAACAGTATCCGCTGCCGGAGCGGCGCGTGACCGCGAGCGCGGACAGCATCGAGGCGGCGACGATCCTGATCCTGTCGGGTGGCCATCTCGGCTACCTGCCCGCGCATTACGCGGAGCCGTTCGAGCAGCGCGGGCTCGTGAAGGCCGTCGGCCGCACGACGTTCAGCTTCGACGTGCCGCTGCATCTCGCGACGAAGCGCAGCGCGAGCGACAAGCCGATCGTCAACGCATTCTGCGAGGATTTGCTGCGCGCGTTCAACATCAAGGCGGTCGCGCTGGCCGCGTAGCGCGTGCGGCCCGTGCGACGACTCAGGCGTCGATGCGTTCGACCTTGCCGACCAGCAGCCCATACGACAGGCTGCCCGCGAGCGCCATCGCGGCGATGTAGGTGATCGCGCGCGAGAAGTCCGCGCCATCGACGAGCAGCCCGATCACGATCGGCGTCGCGATCGCGGACAGGTTGCCGATCAGGTTGAACACGCCGCCCGTGAGGCCGAGCAGCCGCGCGGGCGCGAGGCCCGACACGAGCGACCACGTGATCGACGCGAAGCCGTTGCCGAAGAATGCGATCGTCATGAACGCGATCACCCAGCCCGTCGACGTGACATAGTTCGCGCCGATGATGCAGGTCGAGATCAGCAGCCCCGAGATGATCGGCAGCTTGCGCGCGAAGCCCTGCGACGCGCCGCGCCGCATCAGCCAGTCCGACAGCACGCCCGAGCACAGCACGCCGACGAACGCGGCGAGAAACGGCAGCGACGCGAGAAAGCCCGACTTGATGAAGTCCATCCCGCGATACTTGACGAGGTAAGTCGGGAACCACGTGAGGAAGAACCACAGCGTCGAGTTCAGCGCGAACTGACCGAGATAGATGCCCCACAGCTTGCGCCGGCCGAGCACGACGCCGAGGTCGCGCCACGTCGACGGCGTGCGTTCGGTGCGCACGGCGACGCGGTCCTCGAGATCGACGAGGCCGCCGCCATCGCGGATCAGCGCGATCTCGGCCGCATTGACACCGCGAAACGCGCGCGGCTCGCGATACACCGCATACCAGATCGCGGCCCATGCGATGCCGGCAAGCCCGGTCGCGACGAATACCATGTGCCAGCCGAGATGCACTTGCAGCCACGCGAGCACCGGCGTGAGGAACGCGAGGCCGACGAACTGCCCCGACGTGTAGCCGCCGATCGCGCTGGCGCGCTCGCGGGTCGGGAACCACGTCGTGACCACGCGATTGTTGATCGGATAGGCCGGCGCTTCGAGCGCGCCCACCGCGAGCCGCAGCACGACCAGCCCGACGAACGAGCCGGCGAAGCCGAGCAGCAGCGTCGCGGCCGACCACAGCGCGAGCGCGCCCGCATACAGCACGCGCGGCGACACCTTGTCGACGAGCCAGCCGCCGGGAATCTGCATCAGCGCATAGGTCCAGCCGAACGCGGAAAACACGAGGCCCGCGCGAACCGGGTCGATGTTCAATTGCTTGAACAGCGCGGGCGCGGCGATCGACAGGTTGCTGCGGTCGAGATAGTTGATCACCACCGTGACGAACAGCAGCGCAAGGATGATCAGGCGCTTGCGGCTCGGCGGCGCGGTGAAGGTGGCGGCTGCGGGCGCGGACGCGCGGGCTGCGGAATCGGGTGCGGTGTCGGCGCGCGTGTGCGGCTGCGCCGACGGGCTGGCATGCGTGCGTGACGCGGAATGGGCCACGGTCGTCTCCTGTGTTCTGTGCCGGCCGGCAGCCGCGTGGTGGTGCGGCCGGATCCAATGGCATTGGGCGAACGTTAGGGCCGTGGAGCGAAGCGCGTCAACATTTGGACAGGCATCCCTATTAATGGGATGTGATGCGCTCAGTATGTGGGAAAGGGCGGTGCATGCGCGGAGAACGCCGGCACCGCATCGTGGCTCAGTTGCCGGTCGCTTCCTTCGCGCTGACCCAGCCCTGTGAACTGCCGCCATGCGGATTGCGATACAGCACCTTCAGCCACTGGAAGTCGGCGCTGGCATCGATCAGTTCGAGCGTATCGCCCGCGACGACATAGCGGCGTGTCGGCGCGTCGTTCATCGCGTCGTGCAACGGCAGGCGCGCCGGGCGTACCTTGAACGTGACCTTGCCGCCGCCGTATGCGTCGGGGCGGCGCGAGACGCGCTTGCCGTGCGCGTCATAGGTCAGCAGCATCGACGGCGGGCCCGAGTCGCCGTCGAACAGGTCGTGCAGATCGTCAGGAATTGCTTCGCTGGACTGATGGAGATACATCCGGCCGTTGCCGTCGAAGCGGTAGGCGTCGGTGTACCAGATCGGCCCGCCCCGGCACGAGCTGTACAGCGTGCGCTCGTTCGGCTTCGCCTGGACGTTGATCAGCTCGTCGCAGTTGCCGTGCGGCATGTTGGCCGCCGGCAGGTTCAGCGGCTCGAACCGCTGATGCGCGGCGTCGTACAGGAAGATGCCGTAGCGCTCGTTGACCATACCGAGCAGTGCATACGCGGCGAGATCGCGGTGGCCGTCGAAGTTGTAGTCGCCGGATGCAAGCTGGTAGTGGCCTTCCTCGTCGGAGATGCCGACGTCGAGCACCTGCGTTTTGCCGCTCGGCAGGAAGCGGATCGTGATGCGCGCGCCGTCGGCGTGTTCGACACGGGCCATGACGGCGTCGTCGACCTTGAACGTGAGCAGCGGTTTGGCCGCATGCGCGGCGGCCACCGACGCGCAGCACGCGATCAGCAGCGCGCAGCGGCGGAGCAGCGGTTGGAATCGCGAGGTGCGTGTCATGAGCGGCGTTCGAACGCGTGGGCTGGATGGTGTGTCGGGCAGGCTGGCTTACGCGCTTGCGCTGTCGTCGCGATACCCGCTCTTGCCGTCGAAGATTTCCTTCAGCGCGGCGCGCAGCGCGACGGGATCGTGTTCGCCGGGCGCGAGATGGATCACGTAATGCGTATTGCCGTCGAGCCGCGCGGCGGTACGTGCGTCGAGCTCGACGTCGATCGTGTCGCCCGTAAGACGCACCGACAGATCGTTCACGTGCGCGGTGAGCTGGTCGCGCACCATCACCTCGATCGTCGTTTCGTCCGGAAAGCGCAGCAGCGAGAAGCAATAGTTCTGCTCCGCGTCGTGGCAATAGATGTTCGCGCAGCTTTCATCGTCGTCGATGTCGGACGTGGCCGCGCCGACGGTGGCGTGTAGTTCCATGATGTTCCTCTCGATGTGGGGTTATCGGGGTGGGGCGCCGAAGCGCTTCGCCCTGTCGAACAGATACGACACGAGCAGCGGCCGCCGAGCACGCGCATCCGCATCGTGTTGCGCGAAGCGGGCCGCGATGTGCAGATCGTCACCGGCGCGGCCGGCGGACTCAGCGCGTCAGCGTCACGAACAGATAGCCGACGTAACCGGCCCCGTTCGCGAGCAACGCCCAGATCGCGAGCCCTTGCGCGCGGGCATTGACGCGCAGCCAGGCTGCCGCCGCGAGCGTGATGATCACGCCGGTCAGCACTTCGGGGCGCGGCTCCCACGGCGTCAGCATGATGCCGATCGCCGGCAGCAGCGTGCCCTGAAACACCATCGCGCCGGTAATGTTGCCGAACGCGAGCGTGTCTTTCTTGCGGCGGATCCACAGCACGCTGTTGACCTTCTCCGGCAACTCCGTCGCGATCGGCACGATGATCAGCGACAGCAGCAGCGCGGAGATGCCGAGCACGTGCGACACGCCTTCGACGCCGTGAATGAAGCCCTTCGCACCGCCGACGAGCAGCGCGACGCCGATCGCGAGCTGCAGCGCGATGGTCGCGAGGTTGGTGGGCAGCCCGATGCGCGACAGGAACATCGCGTGCGGCGCTTCGGTGCCGTGCCCGGCATCGACGAGCTGCGTCGACGCGCGGAACGTCATCACGACATACAGCACATAGATGCCGACCAGCATCGCGGCGAGTAGCGCGCGGACGCCCCACACGTGATGCGGGACGAACATCGCGACGGTGGCGAGCGCGAACGCGGCGATGAAGTAGTTCAGGTCGCGCACGAAGCCGGTCCGCTCGGGCTTGATCGTGCCGGTCAGGCCGCGCGAGCGGATCACGGCGATCGTCATCAGGAAGGTCGTCAGCGTCGCGAGCATCAGCGGCGCGCCGAGAATCGCGCCGACGCCGATTTCCTCGTTCACGGCTGCATTCGACGTGCCGCCCGCGAGCGCGAGCAGCGGCACCATCGTTTCGGGCAGCGCTGTGCCGACGGCTGCGAACAGCGAACCGGTGACGCCTTCGGAAATCTTCAGCCGTTCACCGAGATGTTCGAGCGCATTCGTGAAGAACTCGGCGGCGACCAGGATGACGATCAGCATGAACGCCAGTTCGACGAGCATCAACGTCATGCGGCACCTCCGCAGGCAGGCATGCAGGCGGTCATGGAACTGATGAAACGCGAAGGATAGGCAACGAGGAACATGGGGACTCCGTGGTCGGACGTGGACGAACCATGACGCATCTGCCGACGTCCGACCAGGAACGGCGCGATGCGTCGATGGTCTCGCCAGACCGATTCGGCCGAACGCGCCACGGCCGCAGGCCGAGTGTGTTGACGTGTTCGCTTTCCGGGGGATGGAAAGCAGGCTACTCCCCAAAGACGAAGGGCAGTCTAGCCGAGCCGGCCGCTTTCGGCAAGCTTGTGCGGTCATACCCTTTCATCCGGGAAGGCAAGTCGGGCGATAGCGGATGCGCATGCCGTACCGGGAAGCAATCGGCGTGCGCGGGCGTCACGCGCGTGTCACGCAGCGGGGGCCGGGAAATACAGCGCGAACGTCGTGCGTCCGTCGCGGCTCTCGACCTCGACCTTGCCGCGGTGCAGCTCGATGATCGACTTGACGATCGCAAGTCCGAGCCCGGCGTTACGCGCCGCGCCGTGCCGCGACGAATCGATCCGGTAGAAGCGTTCGAAAATCCGCTCGATCTGCTCGGGTGGAATCGCAGCGCCCCGGTTCGTGACTTCGACGACCGCGTAGCCGGGCCGGGTCGATACGGTCAGCTCGATCGTCGACCCGGCTTGCGCGTGCTCGAGCGCGTTCGACGCGAGATTGCTGACGGCGCGTCGGAACAGCGTCGCGTCCGCGACGACCGGCGCTTCGCCCTGCACGGCGAGCTGCACACCGGCCTCGTCGGCCAGCGCCTGGAAATACGACGCGAGCCGGCGCAGCTCGACGCCCGCGTCGAGCTCGACGGTCTTCAGGTGCTGCCGTGCATTGTCGGTGCGCGCGAGAAACAGCATGTTCTCGATCATTCGCTGCAACCGTTCGCATTCCTCGATGTTCGAATCGATCAGCGCTTCGTATTCCTCGGTGGTGCGTGCGCGCGACAGCGTGACCTGCGACGAGCTGATCACGTTCGCGAGCGGCGTGCGCATGTCGTGCGCGAGATCGGACGAGAACTGCGACAGCCGCACGAACGCGCGCTCGAGCCGGTCGAGCATCCGGTTGACCGACGTGGCGAGCTCGTGCAACTCGACCGGACCGCCGCGTGCATCGAGACGCGCGTTCAGGTTGTGTGCCTCGATGCGCGAGGTCTGCCGGCCGAGGCTCTCGACCGGGCGCAGGCCGCGGGACGCGACCGCGTAGCCGAGCGCGCCGACCAGCAGCGCGCCGAGGGCGGCCGCGAGCCAGATGTCGACGCGATAGCTTTCCAGCAGCGACTGGCGATCGGTCGCCGTGCGCGCCAGCGCAACCTGGATGGTTTCGCCCGACGGCAGCGTGGCGTGCGCACGCACGCAGCGCGACGTGCCGATGCCGGGCGGCGCGCAGGTGAACGGGCTGGCGGCCGCTGCGTCGGCCGGCCGCGGCCGCGCGATTACCGACGCGAGCGTGTTGCCGGCTTCGTCGGTGTGTTCGACGAGCGGACGGTTCGCGGCGTCGTAGATGCCGAGATAGACGCCCGGATGCGACAGCAGCACTTCATGGAAGACGGCCGGATCGGCGCGCAATGCCGCCGTCGACCCGCTCGAGCGCGCGAGCTGCAGGAACTGGTTGAGCTTGCCGGCGATCTCGATGTCGTCGCGCCGGGTCAGCTCGGCGGACAGCGAGCGATACAGGTAAGCGCCGGTCAGCGCGAACACGAGCGCGGCGACGGCGGCGAACGCGAGCGTCAGGCGCCGGAGCAGCGAATACGGCGCGGGGCCGCCGGTCACGAGCGATCCTCGAGCACGTAGCCCATTCCGCGGATCGTATGGATCAGCTTCTTCTCGTAGGCGTTGTCGATCTTCGCGCGCAGACGCTTGATCGCCGCATCGACGACGTTCGTGTCGCTGTCGAAATTCATGTCCCAGATCTGCGACGTGATGAAGGTGCGCGTCAGCACCTCGCCTTCGCGTTCCGCGAGCAGCTGCAGCAGCGCGAATTCCTGCGCGGTCAGGTCGATGCGGTTGTCCGCGCGCCGTACCCGGCGCTTGATCAGGTCGACCTCGAGATCGGCGACCTGCAGGAAGTCGCGTGCATTGCGCGGCGCGCGCCGCAGCAGTGAACGGATGCGGGCGAGGAACTCCGCATACGCGAACGGCTTGAGCAGGTAGTCGTCGGCGCCCAGCTCGAGCCCCGTGACCTTGTCCTCGATCGCGTCGCGCGCCGTCAGGAGCAGGACCGGCGTCTGCTTCTGCGCGCGCAGCCGCCGGAGCACCTCGAAGCCGTCCAGCTCCGGCAGCATCACGTCGAGCACGACGAGATCGAAATCCTCGTGCAGCGCGAGGAACAGCCCGTCCTTGCCGTTCTCGGCCACGTCGACCGTATAGCTCGCCTCCGCCAGCCCCTTGCGCAGGTAGGACGCCATCTTGGGTTCGTCTTCGACTATCAGTATCCGCATGGTGGAGCAGGCCGTTCGTGATTCATCCGTGATTTCAGCCGGTCAGTGTAACGCGTGAGCTTAGGGCGCCGTGCGTGCGCGAAAGATGACCGGCGGATGACGGAATTGTCATGAGGCATGCTCGCCGTGCGACGCCCGCGTTTCATGAAAAACCGGTCATGTTTCGGCCATGTCGTCGTCACGACGGCGGCGATAAGCTGCGGTGGTCTTGTGTCCGGAGCGCGCCGTCGCGGTGTCGCTCCCGTTCATCCGGTCGTAGCTTGCCTGATTCCGCATCCATGTCGTACTGGCGCAAATTCATCCTCGTCGTGCTGCTGGCGCTGAGCCTGCCGATCCAGTCGTTCGCGACCGTGTCGATGCAGTGCGCGGGCGCTGTCGCTGCCGTGCCGCATGCGGAGGGGGGGGCGAGCGCCGATCACCCGGCCGCGGCGCGTGCGATGCCGAGCGCGCCGGGTGGCGAGCATGCGCACGACGACCACGCACGGCATGCATCGGCGTGTTCGTCGTGCGGAGCCTGCTGCTTCGGCACCGGCATGGCCGATGCTCCCGCGGTGTCCGTGGCGTCGAGCATCGGTATTGCACTGGCCTCTTTCGCGCCGTCGCCGGTCGTCGTGTCGTTCCTGACCGGCGGCATCGAGCGGCCGCCGCGCCGGCTTCCCGTCTAGTCCTTGTCCGCGGCCGACCGGCCGCGATCCGCAAACCGTGCCGGCGGTCATTCGATGCCCGTCGCACGACACACGACGAGAAACACCCATGCGATTGATCACTGCGGCGCTGCTTGGCGCGGCGGCCCTCGTGCCGTCGCTCGCGCCTGCGCAAACTCCGCGTCCCGATCCGGCCGATGCCGCCGCGCCCGTGCAGGACGTCACCGTACCGTCCGCGTTCGACGGCTACGTGCCGTATCGGGACGATGCAGGCCCCGGCTGGAAACAACTGAACCGCGACGTGATGAAGCGGCCCGCGAAGGGGCACGCGACCGGACACGCGAAGCCTGGAAACACGGCGGGCGGCGCGGCCCATTCGATGCACGGAGAGGCCGCGCAATGACGAGACTTGCGATGTCACCGCGAATCGGCGCGAGCGCGCTCGTGCTTGCCTTCCTCGCCGGCTGTACGACGTTCTCGAAGGACGGCGGCTTCGACGCCGTGTCGTCCGCCGCATCGGAGCGCATCGGGAAAGACGCCGTCATCGTCAGGACCGACGCCGACCGCGACGCCGTCGACGCGCGCACGAAGGAACTGCTCGCGAAACCGCTGTCGATGGACGACGCGGTGCAGCTCGCGCTGCTGAACAACCGCGGCCTGCAGGCGTCGTACGCGGCGCTCGGGCTGTCGGAAGCCGATCTCGTGCAAGCCGGCCGGCTGCCGAACCCGCGCTTCTCGTTCAGCCGCACGCGGGCCGGCGACGGCGAGCTGAGCCTCGGGCGCACGTTCTCGGCCAACGTATTCGCGCTGCTGACCCTGCCGCTCGCGACGAACATCGAACGCCGCCGCTTCGAGCAGACCAAGCTCGAGACGGCCGATGCGATGCTGAAGGTCGCGGCCGACGCACGCCGCGCATACATCGAGGCCGTCGCCGCCGAACAGGCCGCGAACTATGCGCAGCAGGTGCGCGACGCCGCGAGCGCCGCCGCCGAACTCGCGCTGCGCATGCGGCAGGCCGGCAACTTCAGCCGGCTCGACTACGCACGCGAACAGGCTTTTCATGCGGACGCGGTCGCCCAGCAGGCGAAGGCGCAGCAGCAGGCCGTGGCCGCGCGCGAGAAGCTCACGCGGGCGATGGGGCTGTGGGGCGAGCGCACGCGCTACGCGCTGCCCGAGCGTCTGCCCGACCTGCCGAAGGCGCGCCCGGACCTGCCCGATCTCGAACGCTACGCGATGAGCCACCGTCTCGACATCCAGGCCGCGAAGCTGCAGACGCAGGGCGTCGCGTCGTCGCTCGGACTCAGCAAGGCGACGCGCTTCGTCAACGCGGTCGATCTCGGCTACGTGAACAACTACGAGACCGACAAGGGCCACGAGCACGGCTACGAGATCAGCATCGAGATTCCGCTGTTCGACTGGGGCGGCGCGAAGGTCGCGCGGGCCGAGGCCGTCTACATGCAGTCGGCGAACCGGCTCGCGCAGACCGCGATCGACGCACGCTCGGAAGTGCGCCAATCGTACGCGGCGTACACGACGAGCTATGACGTCGCGACGCACTATCGCGACGAAGTCGTGCCGCTGCGCAAGACGATCTCGGACGAGTTGCTGCTGCGCTACAACGGGATGCTCGCGAGCGTGTTCGAGCTGCTCACCGATGCGCGCGAACAGGTCGGCGCGGTCAACGGCTACATCGATGCGCTGAAGGACTACTGGCTCGCCGAAACCGATCTGCAGATGGCCGTCGGCGGCCGGCTGCCGACCTCGCAGCCACCCTCCCAGCCCCCCCCGCGCGCGGTCGCGCCGGCCGCCTCCGCGTCCGACGCTGCACCGCAGCCGGCTTCCTCTCCCGTGGCGCAACCGGCGCCCGCAACGCATCCGGAAGGTCATTGACATGGTGTCCCGTCGACAATTTCTCAGCGGCTCGGGCGCCGCGCTGCTCGGTGCGGCGATGGTCAGCAAGGCCGGCGCCGCGTCGCTGCCCGAAGCGCCCACGATGGCGAAGGCCGGCACGCAGCCGCCGCTCGTGCCGCCCAACGGCCGTCCGTACACGCCCGTCGCGACGCTGAACGGCTGGACGCTGCCGTGGCGGATGAAGAACGGCTGGAAGGAGTTCCACCTGACGGCCGAGCCGGTCGTGCGCGAAATGGCGCCCGGAATGAACGCGAACCTGTGGGGCTACAACGGCCAGTCGCCGGGCCCGACGATCGAGGCCGTCGAGGGCGACAAGGTCCGCATCTTCGTGACCAACCGCCTGCCCGAGCACACGACGATCCACTGGCACGGGCTGCGGCTCCCCAACGGGATGGACGGCGTCGGCGGCCTCACGCAGCCGCACATCCCGCCCGGCAAGACCTTCGTCTATGAGTTCCAGCTGGAGGCGCACGGCACGTTCATGTATCACCCGCACGCCGACGAGATGGTGCAGATGGCGATGGGGATGATGGGCATGTTCATCGTGCACCCGAAGGACCGCGCGACGATGCCGGTCGATCGCGACTTCGTGTTCCTGCTCGCCGCGTACGACATCGACCCGGGCAGCTACACGCCGCGCGTGAACGAGATGACGGACTTCAACATGTGGACGTTCAATTCGCGCGTGTTCCCGGGCATCGACCCGCTGCCGGTGCGCGCGGGCGACCGCGTGCGGATTCGTTTCGGCAACCTGACGATGACGAACCATCCGATCCACTTGCACGGCTACAGCTTCGAGGTCGCCGGCACCGACGGCGGCTGGATTCCGCCGGCGGTGCGCTGGCCGGAGGTGACGGCCGACGTCGCGGTCGGCCAGATGCGCGCGATCGAATTCACCGCCGATCGCCCCGGCGACTGGGCATTCCATTGCCACAAGTCGCATCACACGATGAATGCGATGGGTCACCAGGTGCCGAACCTGATCGGCGTGCCGCAGAAGGATCTCGCGCAGCGCATCGGCAAGCTCGTGCCCGACTACATGGCGATGGGCAGCACCGGCGGCGCGATGGGCGGCATGGAGATGCCGCTGCCCGACAACACGCTGCCGATGATGACGGGCACCGGCCCGTTCGGGCCGCTGGAGATGGGCGGCATGTTCACGGTGCTGAAGGTCCGGCAGGGGCTCGGCCGCAACGACTATCGCGATCCGGGCTGGTTCCGGCATCCGAAGGGCACCGTCGCCTACGAATACACCGGCGAATTGCCGGACGGCTGAGCGGCGGCCAACAGTGGCAAGCGGCGGCCGCGCGGTGCGGCCGCCGGTTTCATTTCACTCACTCTGGATGGAGCAGGCATGATGAAGAAGGGACTGGTTTCAATTGCAACGGGTTGCGTGCTGGTGTTTTCCACGGCGTCGTACGCGGCTGGCGACATGGCTGGCATGGACATGGGCGGCAACGCGAAGCAGGGCGCCGACGCGGCGCGCGGGATGTCGCACGGCGAGATCCGCAAGGTCGACACGGCCGCGGGCAAGCTGACGATCAAGCACGGCCCGCTCGAGAACCTCGGGATGGAGGCGATGACGATGGTGTTCAAGGTCAAGGACCCGGCGATGCTCGCGCAGGTCAAGACCGGCGACAAGATCGATTTCGTCGCCGAGGACGTAGGCGGCGCGTTGACCGTCGTCGAACTGCGCAAGCCGTGAAGCCGGGGCGGAACATGCACACGAAGATCACGATGCTCACACGGTTCGTCCGCTGCGTCCGCTTCGTCGCGGCCGGCGCGCTGATCGCCGCCGCGCCGGTTGCGGCCTGGGCGCACGGCAAGCTGGAGAGCGCAACGCCCGCGACCGGCAGCACGGTCGACGCCGCGCCAGACACGTTGCGGCTCGCGTTCAACGAAGACCTCGAACCCACCTTCAGTTCGGTAAAGGTGTCGGACGCGAACGGCAAGCCCGTCGCGCACGACAGCGCGAAGGTCGATCCGGCGACGCCGCGCGTGATGACCGTCGCGATGCCGAAGCTCGCGCCCGGTGCGTACACGGTGCAATGGGCGGTGATGACGGCCGACGCGCATCGCACCAAAGGCACCTATACGTTCAAGGTGAAAGGGTGAACGAAGGCTTCGTCGGCATGCTGCGGCTGGCGGCCGTGGCGATCCAGAACGCCGGCTTTGCCGTCGTCGTCGGCACGCTGCTCGGCAGCCGCTGGCTCGCGCGGGGCGAGTCGGCGTGGCAGCACGGCATCGCGCGGCGGCTCCTCGCGACGCTGCGCGGTGCGTCCGTCGTGTCGCTGCTCGCGAGCATCACGGCGTTCTGGGCGCACTGCGCGTTGATGAGCGAAGTGCCGCTGCTCGAAGCGGGGCCGGCCGTGTGCGCGATGCTCGCCGGCACGGGGTTCGGTCATGCGTGGCTGGCCGGCGCCGTGTTCATGCTGGCGGTCGTGATCCTGTCGTTCGTGCGGCGCGTGACCGACACGCGCTTTCCGTTCGCGATGTGGGCCGCGCTCGCATGCGTCGCGCTGGCACGCAGCAATGGCGGCCATCCGGTCGACGCGGGGCTGTTCAGCGTGCCGGTGTGGGTCGACTGGCTGCATCTGCTGGCGATCAGCGCGTGGGTCGGGCTCGTGCTCGTGACGGCGTTCGGCGTGATGCCGCGATTCACCGGGATGCCCGCGAGCGAGCGCACGACCGGCGCGTCGTTCGTGCAGTCGCTCTCCGATGCGTCGACGCTTGCACTGGCCGTGCTGTTCGCGACCGGTGCATACAACGGGTGGCGCGGCGTCGATACGCCGGACAACCTGCTCGCATCGACATACGGGCAGATCCTGCTGCTCAAGCTCGCGCTCGTGCTGATCGCGGCGGCGCTCGGCGGACACAACCGGTTCTTCGGGATGCCGAAGCTGCTGGCCGCGCTGAAGGATCCGGAGGCCGCGATGCCGGTCATCGCGTTGCGCGGGTTCGGCGCGGTGCTGCGGATCGAGGCGGTCGTGCTCGCCGGCGTGCTGATGGTGGCGGCCGTGCTCGTGTCGAGCGCGTTGCCGGGGACGGTCTAGCGTCGCGGCGGGGTGGGTGGTGACGCCGGCAGCGGGAAATCGTCGGAACGGGGCCGGCATTTGTCGGACGATTTCCCGCTTTTCGAGCGCGAGCGCGCGGCCGAGCGCCATGGCGCAGCGATACCGGGAATTACAACTGCCTATCTTCTGGTTACTAAAAACTGTCACCGAGCGCCGCTAAGCTTTCGCCACCCTCACAACCGGGATTCCCCGTCATGCGCTCGACAATCCGCCTGTTTGCTCCGCTATTGCTGCTGCCCACGCTTGCTGCACCGGTCTTCGCGGCGACCGCCGCTCCCGTCAGCCCGAACTGCGGCGGCAGCACGACGCCGATCGCCGACATCCAGGGGCCGGGCGCGCCGTCGCCGCTCGCCGGCCAGAACGCGTCGATCGAAGCGGTCGTCACGGCCGATTTCGGCGGCACGGACGGCTTCGGCGGCTTCTTTGTCCAGCAGGCGGACCCGCAGCGCCGCAACCAGCCGGGCGTGTCCGAAGGGCTGTTCGTCTATGCGCCGAAAGTGCGCGCAAAGGCCGGCGATCTCGTGCATGTGACGGGCAAGGTCGAGGAGAAATACGGGCAGACGCAGCTCACGCTGTCGAGCGCGATCGCGGTGTGCGCGAACGGCCAGACGGTCACGCCGGCGACGCTCACGCTGCCGGTCGACAGCCCGAACGCGTTCGCCGCATATGAAGGGATGCTGGTGCGCCTGCCGCAGACGCTCACCGTCACCGACAACTACGAGCTCGGCCGCTACGGCAGCACGATGCTGAGCAGCGGCCGACTGCGCACGCCGACGAGCGTGGTGCCGCCGTCGCAGGCGCAGACGCAGATCGATGCGAACGCACGCAACCGGCTGATCCTCGACGACGGCTCGAACAAGCAGAACCCGGCGAGCGTGCCGTATCCGGCACCGGAACTGTCGGCCGCGAACACGCTGCGGTCGGGCTACACCGTGCGCAACGTCGAAGGCGTGCTCGAGGTGCGCTACGGCGCATGGCGCGTGCAGCCGCTGCCCGGCGCGGCCGCGCCGACGTTCGACACGCGCTCGAACCCGCGCGCCAACGCACCGGCACGCGATCCGAAATCGAACCTGCGCGTCGCGTCGTTCAACGTCCTCAACTACTTCAACGGCAACGGCATGGGCGGCGGCTTCGACGATCCGAACAACCGCGGCGCGAAGAACTACGCGGAATTCCAGCGTCAGGAAGCGAAGATCGTCAGCGCGCTGAAGGCGCTCGACGCCGACGTGATCGGCCTGATGGAAATCCAGAACAACGGCTACGGCGAACTGAGTGCGGTGCGCCAGCTCGCGGCGAAGCTCGGCAGCAACTGGCGCGTCGTCGATCCGGGCACGTCGCGCCTCGGCGGCGACGCGATCACGGTCGCGATGATCTACGACAGCCGCGCGGTCGAACCGGTCGGCCGCGCGTCGACGCTCGCGATCGACGACAAGAACCGCCAGCCGCTCGCACAGTCGTTCCGCCGCGTCGGCGGCAACAAGCAGGCGCTGACGATCGCGGTCAACCACCTGAAGTCGAAGAACTGCCCGGACGCGGCGAACGACGACCTCGACCAGGGCGACGGCCAGGGCTGCTGGAACCCGACGCGCACGCGCGCGGCGGCGAAGCTGGCCGACTGGCTCGCCGGCACGCCGACGGGCGTCGCGGGGCAGGGCACGCTGCTGATCGGCGACTTCAACAGCTACACGTATGAAGACCCGATCCGCCTGCTCGAATCGCGCGGCTACCGCAACCTCGTGTCGCGCTGGATCGGTGCGAACGCGTACAGCTACGTGTACAACGGCGAAGCCGGCTACCTCGATCACGCGCTCGCGTCGCTGCCGCTCGCGTCGCACGTGAAGGCCGTGCACGAATGGCACATCAACGCGGATGAGCCGCTCGCGCTGCAGTACACGCTCGCGTACAAGTCGGCCGAGCAGCAGAAGACGTACTACGCGCCGGACGCGTATCGCTCGTCGGATCACGATCCGGTGCTGATCGATATCGCGCTGCCGGGCGGCGGGCGCTGATCGACGCTCGAACGTTCGAAGGACGGCGTGCGGCGTTGCCGCACGTCGTCGCGTGAGCGGGGCGTCGCCGCTCGCTCGCGCGGCCGCTCCATTCCCCACGCATCACGTGCCCGATTCGCGATTGCCGCAATGCAATCCGCAATGCGCGGCGCGAATGATTGCTTCTTCTTTGTGAATAACCCGCGTATTACGCATCTGTGCCCTTCGGTGCGATCGTGCGGCTTTATTCCGATATCGGGTAAATAATTCCGTCGCGTATCCTGAAAATCATAGAAATCGGTATTTCGTGGATAGAGCCGGGTTTTATTCAGCAATTCGCGTCAATCGGCTTCGGGTAATTAAAATGAAAGAATAACCTTGTCGATTTGAAGGCATTCCATGCGCACGGCCAATGCCCGCAAAGGATTGTGCGACAGGCGACAAAGCTGCGGCATTCCGGGGAAAACGACTCGGATGGCGAGCCGGATGCGAACAATCATGCTTTCTTTCAAAAGCCAGACACTGATCTCTGTTCGCATCATCGGAGATTTTTTAATATCGGAATGATCTTTGACAACGCGGCGCAACACCGCCTATTTTTTGTTCTGTCGTAAATTTCGGTAATACAAAAGTCGTCAACACTGCAAAGGGGGCGGCGTTCCCGTATCATTCTCCGCCAGCAGTTTGCTGTGTCTGTATCAAGTTCAGTCTCTCGAAGAAGTCCAATCCCCAACCGCCGTCTGCCGATCGTGCAACGCGAGTGGCGGGTGTGCCTGCGCGTTTTTCGTCGGCGATGGCGGCCTGTGTGTGAAGCGATATTCGACCCAACACAAGGACAGAGGCATGCAACCAGACAGGAGCAGTACCGGCAGCCGCCGCGAACGCCGCGGCCGGCTGGCCGGGCTAGGCGCATTGACCGTCTTGACCATGGTGCTCGCGAGCTGCGGCGGCGACGATTCGTCGTCGGTCGGCGCGTCGAGCCTCGCGCAGGCCACCGCCAGCCAGCAGGCCGGCGCGCAGCAGGCGGCCGGCAATCAGACGCCCGCGGCGAACCAGCCTTACGTCGACCCCGTTGCCTATTCGATGAACGCGACCGACGGCCTCGCGGCCGCGCAGGTGTCGGAGAAGGCGGCGGTGATGCATTACCAGTGGAAATCCGGCGGCACGACGGTCAACTACACGACGACCACCGGCCACCTGACCGCGCAGGACGCGAACGGCAATGCGGAAGCGTCGATGTCGTATGTCGCGTACACCGCGCCGAGCACGAACGGCAAGCCGCGCCCCGTCACGTTCGTCTATAACGGCGGCCCCGGCTCGTCGTCGATCTGGCTGCGGCTCGGCTCGTTCGCGCCGACGCGCGTCGCGACACCCGATCCGCTGTTCGGCAACAACTGGCCGAACTATCCGCTCGTCGACAACGCGGAAAGCCTGATCGATACAACCGACCTCGTGTTCATCGACCCGCCGGGAACCGGGCTGTCGGAAGCCGTGTTGCCGAACACCAACCAGAAGTACTGGGGTTCCGACGCGGACGTCAACGTCATGCGCGACTTCATCCAGCGCTACCTGAACGTGAACGGCCGCGGCACGTCGCCGATCTACCTGTACGGCGAATCGTACGGCACGCCGCGCACCGACATGCTCGCGCTGGCGCTCGAATCGGCCGGCGTGCACCTGACGGGTATCGTGCTGCAGTCGGCGATCCTGAACTACTTCGCGGATGCGGTGGAGGCGGTGGCGATCACGCAGTCGACCGAAGGGCTGCTGCTCGACACCGATACCGTGGCCGGCTATCTGCCCGGCTATGCGGCGGTCGCGGCGTACTTCAACCAGGTGTCGCCGGCGCCGGTCAACCCATTTCTGTATGCATTGCAGACCGAACTGTTCACGACGCTGATCTACAACCAGCTGCAGAAGTACTCGCAGTCGTGGGTGCTGAGCCAGCTCGGCATTCCGGATGCGCTCGGCACGCCGGTGTTCCCGAGCGATGCGACGCTGAAGCTGTGGTCGATCCCGTCGAGCCTGACGCAACAGGCGCTGCGCGACTACTTCAACGCGAACCCGTTCGGCACGAACCTGGTGCCCGGCACGACGATCGGCCGCTACGACGGACGCGTGTCGTTGCCGAACAGCGATCCGCGGCTGCAGGCGGACGGCGACCCGTCGGACATCCTGATCTCGCAGCCGTTCACGAACGCGCTCGCGACGCAGATGCCCGACTACCTCGGCTACACCGCGCCGAACGCGACCTACCTGCCGTTGAACGACAACATCATCCAGGTGTGGGACTTCTCGCATGACGGCCAGCCGATGCCCGACACGATCCCCGATCTGCTCGGCGCGCTGCAGCTCAATCCGAAGCTCCAGGTGCTCGCGGAGAACGGCCTCCACGATCTGGCCACGCCGTTCTTCAACACGGAGAAGCAGCTCGCCCGTCTGCAGACGGTGAAGGGCCTGAATCCGAAGCTGCAGGTGAACTTCTTCCAGGGCGGACACATGACGTATCTGGATGACGTGGCGCGTCCGCAGATGAAGCGCGACCTGGCGACCTTCTACAAGGGCGCGCGGATTCCGACGGCGCTGACGCTGAAGACCCTGCCGCCGCCGTGGCCGGACGAGAATCCGGCCGGCACGCCGACCGGCAGCGCGCCGGGCGCGACGGCCTCGACTTCGCTGGCAGCGGCACCGTAAACGACGGACTCCTTGTGAAAAGGAACCCTCTATTCATCCATTGAATGCGAGTGATCATGTCTCCAATCAACTTGATGCGACGTATGTGTTCGTTGATCGTCCTCGGTGCGGTGATGAGCGCCGCCCATGCGCTGCCGCCGCAGGCGGTGGCGCCGGTGAAGCTGCCGCACGGCGGCCACGGCGTCGACGGTCCGTTCTTTCCGTCGACCCGCGTGGCGCCGGTACTGCCGTCGACCGGCGCGACGCTGCAGCAGCAGGCGCAGAAGCGCGTCGACGCCCGGCTCGGCGGCAACACGGTGCTGGGCAATGGCGCGGCGGTGACGAAAGCGCAGGCGCAGAGCAGCGGGCTCGGGTTCGTCGCGAAGCACTTCGACGAGATCGATGCGAAACACACCGGTCGCGTGACGATGAGCGATGTCCGGCAGTTCATCCAGCAGCGGCAGGTGCAGGCGCAGCAGGAACAGCAGGAGTGACGGTGTAGCGAGGTCGTGCGCGGGAAGGCGGCCGGTGCCGGTTCGGTGCCGGCCGCCCAACCGCGGTGGCGACCTGCGTTCAACCTGCCGCGGCGCACGTTCGGCCGCGGCCTTCTTCATGGAAGTGCGGTACGTACGCGCGAAGCCGCGTCATGCATCACGCGTTACGCATCGCGCGATCGATGCTCACGCTTCCCGGTGCGCGTAGCGCCTCGCCGTCGCCGACGGCAACTCGCCGAACATCGCGCGATAGTCCTGCGCGAAACTGCTCAGGTGCCAGAAGCCCCACTTCGTCGCGGCCGACGTCACGGAGCCGCCGAGCCGCAGCTCGCGGCGAACGTGATTGAGCCGGACGGCGCGCAGGTAGGCGATCGGATTCAGATTGAGCGTGTCGTTGAACGCGTATTGCACGGTACGCCGGCTGATGCCGAGCTGCACGCACAGCTCGGCGATCGACAGCGGGCACGTCGACGCATCCTGCAGCCGCGCCTGCGCCGCGTTGACGAGCGACCAGTACTTCGTCGAACGCGTCGCGAGGGCGTCCGCGTCCGGCGCGGGCACCGTCATCGCTTCGGAAATCGCATACAGCACGGTCCGCTCGAGCAGTTCGATCCGGTCCTGCGTCGTAACGTCGTCGACCGGCGTGCTCTTCGCGGCCGCGGCCATCGCATGGCGCAGCAGGTGACGCAGGCGATCCGCGACCTGGGCCGTCATCGGGATCAGCGGTGCGAAGGTGCGGGCCCGCAGCGACGCGGCGAACGTGCGCAGCGCTGGCGTCGACAGCTTGTCGGGCGCAATCTCGACGTTCACGAGCACGTGCCGGTCGGGAGAATAGAACTCGAACACGGGCTGGCTCGAGAACACGTGCAGGCTGTCGCGCCCGCTCTTTTCGCCGCACATGCGCGCATGGCCTTCGAGCTCCAGCGGCACGGCCACGGCGACGCGGTCCGACGGCACCGCGCCCTGTTGCAGGATCACCTTGTCGAGGTCTTCGACCAGCAGCCGGATGCCGCCGAGCGACACGATGGACGACGAGCCATGAAACAGGCCGCCCGAGATCTGCGTGTAGTTGAGGTGCCAGCCGTCGAATATCCGCGCCTGCTCCTCCACGTCGGTGAACGCGCAGAACGTCACCCTCCGCGCGAGCGGCGGCGCGCCGGAGTAATCGCTCGGATCGGCAGACGGCGTCATCGGAGTCGGGAGGGGAGCGGGCGGATCGATTCATTGTAGCCGCTGCACGCGCCGGTCAAAAAACCCCGGAGAAAACCCTCGCTTGCCGAAATCCGATAGTGCAAAGCCGGCCGGCGAAATATCGTTGGCACGAACACGACGCATCGCGCCGGCACCGGGAATCTCCCGCTTCGTTGCCGGCCGCGCCGAACACGGCGGCCGGCGCGGGCCGGCCGCCGCACTTCTGGAGAGACGTTGATGGAGCTTCCACGTGGCGGATTCTGGCGGAACTGGGTCGGCAATCAGTCGTGCGTCGCCGCGCACATGGCGGCCCCCACCAGCGAGGCGGAGATTGCCGAGCTGGTGCATGCCGCGACGAGCCGGGGCAAGAACGTCCGCTGCGTAGGGTCGGGGCATTCGTTCACGCCCATCGTCGCGACGAGCGGCCTGCTGCTGTCGCTGAAGGACTATCACGGCATCGTCGCGGTCGACGAGCAGCAGAAGCGCGTGACGGTGAAGGCCGGCACGCGGATCAACGCGGTGACGCAGCATCTGAAGGGAATCGGCTTCTCGCTCGTCAACCAGGGCGACATCGATTCGCAGGCGATCGCCGGTGCGTTGGCGACGGGCACGCACGGCACCGGGACGACGCTGAGTAACCTGTCGTCACAGGTGGTCGGGATGCGCATCATTCGCCCCGACGGCTCGATCATGGAAGTGAGCGACAAGCAGGACCTCGACCTGCTGCACGCGACGCAGGTCAATATCGGCATGTTTGGCGTGGTCTCGGAGCTGACGCTGCAGGTGACCGATGCGTTCTGGCTGCACGACCGCGTGTGGCGCGAGGACTTCGACGCGCTGATGGAGCGGTACGATGAGCTCGCGGCGACGCACCGGCATTTCGGTTTCTTCTGGTGCCCGACGTCCGAAAGCCGCCACCTGTACTGCCTCCCCGACACCACCGCGGTGTCGAATTCGAAGAAGGACTACGACGTGTGCGAAGTCAAGGTGATGGACGTCACCGATGTGCGCACGTACCACGAAGGCGAGCACGAGAAGATCGCGTACAGCTCGGAGGTCTACGCGATCCACTACGTCGCGAACTTCCACGAGCTCGAGTACGCGGTGCCTGCCGAACACGGCAAGGAAGCGCTGCGCCGCGTGCGCGACCTGATCCTTACGAAGCATCGGGACTGCATCTTCCCGGTCGAGTACCGCTTCACGAAGGGCGATCCGGCGTGGATCAGCCCATTCAATCACCAGGACAGCGTGACCATCTCGTGCTCGGGCGGTCCGAACGGCGTCGATTACTGGCCGTTCCTGAAGGATGTCGACGACATCCTGCGCGACTACGGCTCGCGTCCGCACTGGGGCAAGCTGCACTTCACGAACCGCGACGACGTGGACCGCTGGTTCCCGAAGGCCGAGGCGTTCCGGGAACTGCGCCGCAGCGTGGACCCGGAAGGCCGTTTCCTCAACGATCATCTTCGGACCCTGTTCAGCTGAGGGGTCCTGACGAATCACACTGGAGAACGACGCATGAATGCCAAGATTGACGGTCGCCTTGCCGGCAAGGTCGCCATCGTGAGCGGCGGCGCGGGCGGATGCGGCGCCGCCGCGTCCGAGCTGTTCGCCGCGCAGGGCGCGAAGGTGGCGATCATCGACCGTGACGGCGACGCGGCCGACACGCTCGCGTCGCGGTTGCGCGATGCCGGCCTGCAGGCGATCGGCCTGCAAGCCGACGTGTCGAAGCAGGCGGACGTGCAGAGCGCGGTCGATGCGGCCCGCGCGCAGTACGGCAACGCGGACATCCTGTTCAATCATGCGGGCACGCTGATCGTCAAACCGTTCCTCGATATCGAGGAGTCGGAATGGGACTGGCTGATGGGCGTGAACGTGAAGAGCATGTTCCTGATGACGAAGGCGGTGCTGCCGCAGATGCTGGAAAAAGGGCGCGGCAGCATCGTCTGTACGTCGTCGATCTCCGCCGTCTTCGCGACGCCCGGCGAGGTGCTGTATGACGCGACCAAGGGCGCATGCCAGATGTTCGCGCGCGCGATCGCCGTCGAATACCGCGACCGCGGCATCCGCTGCAACGCGCTGGCGCCGGGCTTTATCCGCACGCCGCACGGAATGCGCGAGCTGAAGGATCTGCAGGCGATGGGCGTGGACGCGACCGAGGCGGCCATCGCGGTGCAGCAGGGCCGGCTGTGCGAGCCGTCGGAAGTGGCCGCGGCCGCGCTGTTCCTTGCGTCCGACGAATCGAGCTTCGTCAATGGCACCCAGCTGTTCGTCGACAACTGTTTTTCCGCCGTTTAGGCCCCCATATTCGCAAGAAGCCGACGGGCAGGCACGATCTCTCCAGGAGCGGCAGGTTCGGTCGAAGGTTCCGCAGCGATGCGGACCTTCGATTTTTTTTGGCCGTGTCGCCGCGCGATGTGTCCTAGCGGAATGTCGCAATCCTTCTATCTGAACCACCTGGCGTCTGCTGGAATGGCAATGACGAGTCACCGTTCAGCCGGCATCGCGAGGCGGCATGGTTGTCGACGTCATCGAGCGCCGGTCCGGCGCTCGGCTTCGCGGGTCCGGGCAAGTCCGGCATACCAGGATCAATCCATCACTCTCTTCTGATCAATCATCATGTTCAATCGCACTACCAGCACCGTCGCCAACGTCGATCCCGAACTCTGGACTGCCATTCAGGACGAGAACCGCCGTCAGGAAGATCACATCGAGCTGATCGCGTCGGAAAACTACACGAGCCCGGCCGTGATGGCCGCCCAGGGCTCGCAGCTCACGAACAAGTACGCGGAAGGTTATCCGGGCAAGCGCTACTACGGCGGCTGTGAATACGTCGACGTGGTCGAGCAGCTGGCGATCGACCGTGTGAAGCAGCTGTTCGGCGCGGAAGCCGCGAACGTGCAGCCGAACTCGGGTTCGCAGGCGAACCAGGGCGTGTTCTTCGCGATGCTCAAGCCGGGCGACACGATCATGGGCATGAGCCTCGCGCACGGTGGTCACCTGACGCACGGCTCGCCGGTGAACATGTCGGGCAAGTGGTTCAACGTGGTCAGCTACGGGCTGAACGAGCAGGAAGACATCGACTACGACGCGGCCGAGCAACTCGCACAGGAACACAAGCCGAAGCTGATCGTCGCGGGCGCGTCGGCGTTCGCGCTGAAGATCGACTTCGAGCGTCTGGCGAAGATCGCGAAGTCGGTCGGTGCGTACCTGATGGTCGACATGGCGCACTACGCCGGCCTGATCGCGGCGGGCGTGTATCCGAACCCGGTGCCGCATGCCGACTTCGTGACGACGACGACGCACAAGAGCCTGCGCGGCCCGCGCGGCGGCGTGATCTTGATGAAGTCGGAATACGAGAAGCCGATCAACTCGGCGATCTTCCCGGGCATCCAGGGTGGCCCGCTGATGCACGTGATCGCGGCGAAGGCCGTGGCATTCAAGGAAGCGCTGTCGCCGGAGTTCAAGGCATACCAGGAAAAGGTGGTCGAGAACGCGCGCGTGCTGGCTGAAACGCTGGTCAAGCGCGGCCTGCGGATCGTGTCGGGCCGCACCGAAAGCCACGTGATGCTGGTGGACCTGCGCGCGAAGAACATCACGGGCAAGGCAGCGGAAGCAGCACTCGGTGCCGCGCACATCACGGTCAACAAGAACGCGATCCCGAACGATCCGGAAAAGCCGTTCGTGACGAGCGGCATCCGCCTGGGTTCGCCGGCGATGACGACGCGCGGTTTCGGCCCGGTGGAAGCCGAACGGGTCGGCAACCTGATCGCCGACGTGCTGGAAGCGCCGGAAGATGCGGCGACGATCGAGCGCGTGCGCGGGCGCGTCGCGGAGTTGACGCAGCGTTTCCCGGTCTACGGCTGACGCGCTGCAATCTGGCACCCGGTCGGGTGTTCAACTGCTCAGGCGGTTGAACCTCGTCCGGTCCGAAGCGATGTAAAAAAATCCGGCTCGCCGTGTATGTGCGAGCCGGATTTTTGCGTTGTGAGCCTACGTGCGAGCCCCTATCGCTTCACACCGACGCATCGACGTTCGCCTCGAGTTCGCGAATGCGCGCGTCGTTGCGCGTGTCCTTGAGCACCGGCGGCCCCGCGAACGACTTGCGCACACCGAAGCCGTACCAGATCACCATCAGCACGACCACGAACGCAACCAGCACGTAGAGCACCTTTTCGTTCGGCGGCTGGATGCCGACGTAAGCCAGCACGCAGGCGCCCACCAGGGCGAGGAGCGCGCACGGCTTCGACCAGATGCCGAGCTGGAACGGGCCTTTTTCGGTCCACGTGCGCCCTTCGGCGAGCATCCCGGAGCCGATCGGCATCGCATACGAGATGAACAGGAACACGGCGCTGCCCGCGCTCAACACCGAGAACGCGTCGCCGTACAGCGTGACGACGATCGCCAGCACCGCACAGGTCCAGATCGCGGGGCCGGGCGTCCGATGGTTGTGATTCACGCTGCGCAGCAGCTTCGACGCCGGCAGCCCGCCGTCGCGCGCAAACGCATACATCATGCGCGACGTCGACATGATCGCGGCGAGCCCGCACACGTAGTTGATGAAGAACATCGCGAGTTCGAGGCACACGCGCAAGGTCTTCGGAATCGGCGCGAGGATCGCTTCGAAGAAACCGGTGCCCTGTTTCATCGCGGCCGTCAGGTCCGGCATGACCAGCACGAACGTGCACACCATCACGTAGCCGAACACCGCGGACCAGAACACCGAGCCGATGATGCCGCGCGGCACGTTCTTCGCCGCGTCGTGCGTCTCTTCCGACGTGTGGGCGGACGCGTCGAAGCCCGTGATCGTGTAGGTCACCAGCAGCAGGCCGGACAGGAACGCGAGCGGCAGGGTCTGTTTCGGCCATGCACCGCCGTCGACGCCCGTGAAGTTGGTGAAGGTGACGAGTCGATGCAGGTCGAACGCGACCGGCGAGTAGACCAGCAGCGACACGACCAGCGCGATCGTCACGACGAAGATCAGGTAGCCGGACAGGTCGGTGATCTTGCTCGCGATCTTGATGCCGCGTGCGTTCAGGATCGCCTGCGAGAGCGTGATGAACGCGATGAACGCGGTCTGATGCCACCACGTCAGGCTGTCCGAACTGACGCCGAACATCGGGGCGATCAGCGTCTTGAAGAACGGATCGTAGGTGCCGAAATTGATCGCGGCGATCACGAAGATCAGGCCGATCAGATTGAGCCACGCCGTCATCCACCCCCATTGCTTCCCGCCGAGGATGGCGCCCCAGTGATAGAGGCCGCCGGCGGTGGGAAACGCCGACGCGATCTGTGACATCGACACCGCGACGATCAGCGCGAACAGCGAGCCGAGCGGCCAGCCGAGGCCGATCGATGCGCCGCCGGCGGCGGAAAACGCAAGCTGAAATGCCGTGATGCCGCCCGACAGAATGCAGATCACCGAAAACGACACGGCGAAGTTCGAGAAACCGCTCATGCGTCTCGACAACTCCTGCGCATATCCCATCTTGTGGAGAAGGCTTACGTCACTGTCGGTGCCTGAGTCAGGCTGGATTTTCGCGTCCATGTTCGCTCCGTCACGAATGTCCTGCATGGCAGGACTGTCATCGCTGCCCGGGCCCGGCATTGCGGCCCGCCCCTGGAATTCGTCGGCGGCACGCGACGTCATGGGTGAATGACACGTCGCTTTCCGGTCCGATGCGGGAACGGTATGAAGCCAAATCTCGCGGCGCTATCGGATTTCGGCAATGCACCCGAAACTCCGGACGGATGCACCTTTCGGGGGCATCGAGCGGTCTATGGCGCCTTTTGCTCGTCGGGCAACCGCCCGAAGCGCGCCCGATAGTCGCGCGGCGATATCCCGACCCGCTTCGCGAATGCACGCTGCAACGCATCCACGCTGCCGAATCCCGACCGTTGCGCGATCCGCTCGAGCGGCCAGTCGGCCCGCTCCAGCAGCGCCTTCGCGCGCTCGACGCGTGCGGCCAGCACGAACTGCGCGGGCGAGCACCCCGTCTCCTTGAGAAAATTGCGCGCGAACGTCCGCTCGCTCATGTGCAGGCGCGCGGCCAGCGCGGCGATGCCGAGGTCGCCGGTCGGATCGTCGGCGAGCTCCGTGAGCAATGCGCGCATCCGCGGTGTCGCGCTGGCCTGGATACCGAGGCCGACGCTGAACTGCGACTGTCCGCCCGGACGGTGCATGAAGAGCACGAGTTCGCGAGCGACCGCGAGCGCGGTCGGCGCGCCGCAATCGGCCTCGACGAGCGCGAGACACAGATCGATGCCGGCCGTCACGCCGGCCGACGTATGAAACGGCGGGTCGCTCACGTAGATCGCATCCGGCTCGACCCGTGCGTCAGGACACAGCGCCTGCAGCGTCGCGCACTGGTTCCAGTGCGTGGTCGCGCGTTTGCCGTTCAACCATCCGCCCGCGGCGAGCACGAACGCGCCCGTGCAGATGCTCGCGATACGCCGCGTGTCGGCGATCCGCGTGCGCAGCCACGGCAGCACGCCGGCGTCCGACGCCGCGTGCCGCAGCGCCGCTTCGCTGCCGCCGGCGACGATGAGGGTGTCGATGCCCGCGGGCAATGCCGCGAGCGCGGTCGGGCCGGCCAGGCGCAGGCCCGCATGCGTGACGATGTCGTGACCGTGTTGCGACGCGAGCGTGAGCCGATAGGGCGCGACGTGGTCGGGAAGGTGGCGGTTCGCGACGGCGAACACCTCCATCGGGCCCGTGATGTCGAGTGACTGGACGCCTTCGAAGCCGACGACGACGATGTCGCGTGCCGAACCGGTTGACTGGGACATGGCGGAAAGTGCGGTGGGGTTGTCCTTGTGACCGCGAGCATGATCCTTGTAATTTTCCGGACGTGCAATCGATTGACGCGGGTGGGCGATGCGGGAACGGAACAGGAACTGGAACGGCGTGGCGTGCGCAATGGTTGCGCTGGTCATGTGCGCGGTGTCGGGCGCGTGCGCGCCGCGGCACGCCGGGCAGGCGGTGGGAGACGGCGCACGAACGGTCACGCAAACGCTGACCGTGAACGCGCCGAAAGCGGGCCGCACGCGGCCGCTCGTCGTGATCGTTGCCGACAACGCGGGAACGGAGACGACCGATTTCATCGTCCCGTATGCGATTCTGAAGACGTCCGGCGCGGCCGATGTGGTCGCCGTGTCGGCCGACGCCGGCGCGGTCGAACTGATGCCCGCGTTGCGGATGCTGGCCGATACGACCTTCGACCGGTTCGATGCCGCCGAGCCCACGGGCGCGGACCTCGTGATCGTGCCCGCGCTGCATCGTGCGGACCGGCCGGCCGTGCTGGCGTGGCTGCGCAAGCAGGCCGCCACCGGCGCCACGATGGTGGCGATCTGCGATGGCGCGGCGGTGCTCGCGAACGCCGGGTTGCTGCGCGATCGCATCGCGACCGCCCACTGGTATTCGCGCGACGGGCTGCGTCGCCGTTTTGCCGATACGGCGTGGGTCGCCGATCGCCGTTACGTGATGGACGGCAACGTGATGACGACGACCGGCGTGTCCGCATCGATTCCCGCGTCGCTTGCGTTGGTGAATGCGCTGGCGGGGCCGGCGGCGGCGCGCGAAACGGCGCACAACATCGGCGCGGATGGATGGAGCGATGTGCACGACGGCAGCCGCTTCGGGCTGACTGCGCGTGCCGTGGCGACCGCGCTGACGAATCGCGTCACGTTCTGGCGGCATCGGACCTTCGATCTGCCGGTCGCGGGCGGCTTCGACGAACTCCCGGTGGCGCTCACCGCCGATGCGTGGTCGCGGACATGGCGCAGCGATGTCGTCGCAACGGCGGACGCGCCCGTGATCGAATCGAAGCACGGGCTGCGGTTGCTGACGCAGCCGGCACATGCGACGCACGCGCGCGTGACGATTCCGGACGGGCGGCGTGGCGACGCGGTGCTGCCCGGTGTGCTCGGAGACGTCGCGGCGCGCTACGGCGACGCGACGTCAGACTGGGTGGCGCTGCAACTGGAGTATGCGAAGTAGCGGCGGAGAGCTTGCGCGTCGCCCGACGCGAACCGCGCTTTCCGGCCCGGTAACGGCGTTGCGCTCAGGCCGTTGCCGTCCGCCGCGCCGTCAGCCGGTTCCACAGCATCCCGGAGCGGCTCCCGCTGCGGCAATACGCGAGCACGGGCTTCGGCAGCGCATCGACCAGCGCGCCGAATGCGTCGACTTCCGCATCGGCGATTCGGTCGCGTTCGACCGGCAGATAGCGCGCGTCGAGGCCGAGTTCGCGCGCGGCGGCCGCGATTTCGTCGAAGGCCGGCTGATCGGCGCCTTCGCCGTCCGGCCGGTTGCAGATCACCGCGCGAAAGCCTGCATTGCGGATCGCCTTCAGGTCCGCCGGCGTGATCTGTCGCGACGCGGTGAACCCGGTGGCGGCCGCGGCCCGGCATTGCTCGATCGCACGCGCGAAACACGCGACCGCGAAATCGACGTCCTGCTCGGTCGTGAAGCGGCCGAAGCTGATGCGCACCGTGCGGCCCGCGGCTTCCCCATCGAGGCCGATCGCGGTCAGCACGTGGGACGGCGCGCCGCTGGTCGAGTTGCATGCGGAGGTCGACGACACGGCGAGCGAATCGCCGAGCATGAACGGGAAGAAGCCCGGCGCGTTCACCGTGAGGCTCAACGTGTGCGGGATGCGGCGCGCCGCTGCCGCGTTGTGCGTGATGTCGCCGAGCGCGAGCAGCGCGTCCTTCAGGCGCGTGCTGAGTGCCGCGATCCGCTCGGCTTCGCGCTCGAGTTTGTCGGCGGCCAGCTCGCACGCGGTGCCCATCCCGACGATCTGATGCGTCGCGAGCGTGCCCGAGCGCAGGCCGCGCTCGTGCCCGCCGCCGTGAATCTGCGGCGCGATGCGATCGGCGATGTCACGGCGGACGAACAGCGCGCCGATGCCCTTGGGGCCATACACCTTGTGCGCGGACATCGACAGCAGGTCGATGCCGAGCGCGCGCACGTCGATCGGCGTCTTGCCGAGCGCCTGCGCGGCGTCGACGTGCAGCAGCGCGCCCGCCGCGTGCACGATGCGCGAGATCGCGCCGATGTCCGTCAGCGTGCCGAGCTCGTTGTTGACGAGCATCAGCGACACGAGGCCCGTATCGGGACGAATCGCCGCGGCCACGGCGTCGACGGTGATTTCGCCGTCGGCGGTGGGGCTCAGGTAAGCGGCCGTCATCCCGCGCTTCGACAGGTTCGCCATCGTGTCGAGGATGGCCTTGTGTTCGATGCGGCTCGTGATCAGGTGGCGCTTGTCGGTCGCGGCTTCCGCGTAGCCCTTCAGCGCGAGATTGTTCGATTCGGTGGCGCCTGACGTCCAGATGATCTCGTCGGCGTGCGCGCCGATCAGCGCGGCAACCTGCGCGCGGGCGTGCTCGACTTTTTCCTTCGCCAGCCGGCCGGCGGCGTGCGAGCTCGACGCGGGATTGCCGAAGATGCCGTCGGCACCGAGGCAGGCCGTCATCGCTTCGATCACGCGGGGATCCGCAGGGGTGGTGGCTGCGTAGTCGAGGTAGTGCAGCGGGGTGGTATCGCTCATGTCCTTCTCTTGCTCTTCTCTTCGGAATGGGAGAAATGATACGAGGTCGGGTGGGGAAAAAGGATCCAAAAAGAGCTGAGAGTTCGCGGGTGCGTGAAAAAATATTCCCTCGATGTCCGTTTTGATGGAATCTGATCCTTTCGTCGCCGGATGGCTCCCCAAACCGATCCGACGATGTCTATGAGGGATTCCCCCCGTGACGCGGGCATTCGCGCCGTTTCGCCCCTGCCGCCGCGCGTTCCACGCTGGCCGCTGACGCCTCCCGCACCGCGCCCCCGATTATTTGCGTTTCGCGAATGGCGCGTTCGCCGGTTGTTCCATACCCGATCGGCGGCCGCGCCCCTATCGTTCGGGCGTCGGCTGATTGAATTCGACGCCTGCAACCGGAAAGGCGGCCGCCACTTTCTCGCGACTCGCGTCGCATCACACACCAAGACAACGGACCTGGCTTCATGCACCCGCGCTCCGGCGCGTGCAGGCGGACCGATCCACGGAGACAGACATGAAAGCAAACGAGTGGGATACCTCCTATGAGTGGAAGGCGGTGACGCTGCTGGCGCTCGGTTTCGGGCTGGTCGGCCTCGACCGCTGGCTCATCGCGCCGCTGTTCCCATCGATCATGAAGGACCTGCACCTGACCGCGCAGGACGTCGGCAACTGCATCGGCGTGCTCGGCCTGTCGTGGGGCATTTTCGCGGCGCTGATGGGCGGCATCTCCGACAAGATCGGCCGCCGCAAGGTCCTGATCCCCGCCATCGTCGCGTTCTCGCTGCTGTCCGGCTTCTCGGGGCTCGCGGGCGGGCTGCTTGGCCTGATCGCGATCCGCGGGCTGATGGGCGTGGCAGAAGGTTCGTTCTGCCCGACCAGCTTCGCGGCGACCGCCGACGCGTCGCACCCGCGGCGGCGCGGCCTGAACCTCGGGCTGCAGCAAAGCGGCTTCGCGCTGTTCGGGCTGGCGCTGTCGCCGATCATCGCGACCCAGTTGCTCAACGTCGTGTCGTGGCGCTGGGTGTTCGCGCTCGTGGCCCTTCCCGGGCTGATCCTCGGCGCGATCATGTTCTTCGTGATCCGCGAGCCGAAGCGCACCAAGGAGGTCGCGTCGGAACACGCGCCGGCCTCGCTCGGTCATGTGCTCAAGAGCCGCAACATCCTCGTCGCGATGGCCGCGCTCTGTTGCGCGATGACCGGCGTGTTCGTGCTCGGCGCGCTGCTGCCGTTGTACCTGACGGACTACCTGTCGCTCGGCACGCAGAAGATGGGCCTCGTGGTGTCGGCGATCGGCTTCGGCGGCTTTCTCGGGCAGTTCGGGCTGCCGGGCCTGTCCGACCTGGTGGGCCGCCGCCTCGCGAGCATCGTCGGCTTCGCCGGCACCGCGGTGATGCTCTACATTTTCCGCGGGCTCGGCCCGCAGCCGGTCGTGTTGTTCGTCGTCCTGTTCGTCGCGTCGTTCTTCACGCTCGGGCTGGTGTCGCTGCTGTCGGGCCCGGTGGCGACCGAAGCCGCGCCCGTCGGCCTCGTGTCGACGTCGATCGGCGTGGTGGTCGGCTGCGGCGAGATCTTCGGCGGCGGCATCGCGCCGGCGCTGGGCGGCTACGTCGCCGCGCACTTCGGGATCCAGAACATTCTGTGGCTGCCGATGATCGCGGTGCTGCTCGGCATCGTGGTCAGCATGCTGCTGCGGGAAACCGCGCCGGCCGTGCTGCAGCGCCGCGTGGGCGTGCAGCCGGAGCTGACGGCGGGCGAACAGCCGTAACATGCGGCTCGGTAGCACCTGCACCCGCGCCCGGCGGCCCTGCGAGATTGACACCTGCCGGGTGACAGTGTGACGCTTTGCGCATGCTCCAACCGGCCGGCAGGTGCGGTTAGACTGGCGGTTTCGCTTCCCGGAAAAGGCGCCGCATGGACCGCTTTCTGAGCATCGAGGCATTCGTCAGGGTCGCGGAGGCGAGCAGTTTTGCGGAAGCGGCGCGACAGCTTGGGGTCACCAGTTCGGTCGTGACAAACCGCATCCAGCAGCTGGAGAAGTTCGTCAACGCGCCGCTGTTCCATCGCAGCACGCGCCACGTGCGGCTGTCCGACGTGGGTGAGACCTTCTACCGCGAATGCGCGGAGGTGGTCGGGCGCGTCAACGAGCTGACCGACCAGATGCGCGAACTGCGCGCGACACCGACCGGGCGGCTGCGCATCCAGATGCTGCCCGGTTTCGCGCTCGATCACTTCGGCGTGCCGCTCGCCGAATTCAATCGGCGCTACCCGGGCATCCAGCTCGACATCATCGTCAACGACCGTGTGGTGGACCCTGTCGAAGAAGGGTTCGACATCGCGTTCCAGATCTTCCCGCCGATTTCCGAATCGCTGATCGAGCGGCGCCTGTTCGTGGTCCGACGCCTCTTCTGCGCGTCGCCCGCGTATCTCGAAGCGCATGGTGCGCCACAACATCCGCGCGAATTGCTGCAGCACACGACGGCGCTGTATTCGGGTTATCCATCGCGCAACCGCTGGACGATGACGCGCGGCGACGAGGTCGTCGAAATGGAATTGCCCGGCATGATCCGCTCGAACTCCGTGCATCTGCTGCGCGAGTACGCGCTGACGGGCGGCGGTGTCGTGTGCCTGCCCACGCTGGTCGCGAGCGAGGCGCTCGTCGCGGGCCGGCTGGTGCCCATCCTCACCGACTTCCAGATCGCGCCGCTGAGCTTCGCCGCCGTCTATCCCGCAACGCAGCGACAGGCGTTGAAGGTGAAAGCGCTGGTGGAATTCCTCGCCGAATACATCGGCGACGAGTCGCCGTGGGACCGTCCGCTGCTGGAGCGCGGCTGGGTCCGCTGAGCCGGGTGATTATTCGCGAAACGCAAATGCCGTAGTCGCGCTCCGTTGCCTTGTTGAGGGGCGCCCTTGCCCCTAGAGTTGAATCCAACAAGCGGTACAACTCAGGAGACAGCAATGACCGACACGGCATTCCACACCGTCTTTGGCTCGCTCGACAGCTACACCAAGGGCGAGATCGAAATCACCAGCGGCAGCGCGCAGCACTACGCCTTCTCGAACGTGTTCGAGGTGGCATCGAAGTCGGCCCCCTACGAGAAAGTCGTCGCCGGCAAGAACCTCGAATACGTGATCGAAGTGCTGCGCACCGACGGCCAGTCGCCGTGGTTTGCCTGCGCGCACGACGAGTTCGCGATCCAGATGGACGGCGAAGTCCGCATCGAATTCATCAAGCTCGACAACCCGCCGACCACCGGCCGCGGCACCGTGAGCGCCGGCACGCAGCCGGCGGGCCGCGAGATGGGCTACGTCGTCCTGCGCAAGGGGCATCAGGCGCTGCTGCCGGCCGGCTGCGCGTATCGGTTTTCCGCCGACAAGCCGGGCGTCGCGCTCGTGCAGACCGTGCTCGGCGAACTGTCCGTCGAGAAGTGGGCCGACATCTGCCTGCACTGACCGATCCGACCGCCCCCCATTCGACTATTCCAGGAGACACGTGATGGCCACTCTCGAGACCCTCGATCTTTCCGCAGGCTTTGCCGCCGATCTGGTGCAAGCCACCGAAGCCGATGCCGTCACCGGCTACCGCCGCTTCCACCTCGGCGCGTTCGCGTTCCAGCGCGACGAGTACTTCGTGAAAATCAGCTGGCCGGCGAAGGGCAGCACGCGCACGCATGCGATCCCCGCGGACGCGTTTTTGCGCGCGATGATGCGCGACGTGGCGTGGGGCTTCTTCTACGGCTGGGTGAATTTCGATCACGTGTTCGGCACGCGCAATCACTACGGCAAGGTGGACGTCTATGCCGGCACGTTCAACGGAATCCTGAAGGAAGCCGGCGTCGACTACACCGAGACCTTCGAAACGCCGACGATCATGGCGACCTTCAAGGCGATGCTGCACGACTGGACCAACGAGGGCTTCGACCCGTTCGCGGCGCCCGAGGAAACCGGCACGGCCTTCGGCCGCAAGCATGGCGAGAACGGCGCGGCGATCGAACGCACGCGCATCGCGACGCGCCGCATGCCGGGCCTCGAAGGCGACTCGCCGCTGCGCGACGAACTGCCGGTCAACCGCGCGTTCCGCGACGTCGGCCAGGACGAGCCCGAGGTGCATGTGAAGCCCGGCTTCGAAGGCGAGCTGCACGCGTTCAACCTGTTCAAGTACCTGTCGCGCTCGGACGTGACGTGGAATCCGTCGGTCACCTCCGTGTGCGGGCGCAGCCTGTTCTGCCCGACCACCGAGGAATTCATCCTGCCGGTGTTCCACGGCAACGACCGCGTCGAATGGTTCCTGCAACTGTCCGACGAAATCGTGTGGGACATCGGCGACAAGAACACCGGTGCGCCGCGCGCGCGCATCACGATGCGCGCCGGCGACATTTGCGCGATGCCCGCCGACATCCGGCACCAGGGCTACTCGACGAAGCGTTCGATGCTGCTGGTCTGGGAAAACGCGACGCCGGACCTTCCGCAGCGATACGAGAGCGGCGAGCTTGCGCCGTATCCGATCGAATTCTAAGCAGCGCATGCGCGCGATACCGAGGACGATTCATGCAAACCCAACTCTTCATCGACGGCCGCTTCGTTGACGCCGTCGAGCGCGGCACGATCGACGTGCTCAATCCGCACGACGGCTCGCTGATCACAAAAATCGCCGCCGCCACTGCGGCGGACGTTGACCTGGCCGTGGAAGCCGCCACGCGCGCGTTCCCGAAGTGGTCGGCCATGCCGGCGGCCGAACGCGGCCGGCTGCTGCTGCGTCTCGCCGACGCGATCGAAGCCAACGCGGAGGAACTCGCGCAGCTCGAATCGCTGGACACCGGCCACCCGATCCGCGATTCGCGCGCGCTCGACGTGCCGCGCACGGCAGGATGCTTCCGCTACTTCGGCGGGATGGCCGACAAGCTGCAGGGCTCGGTGATTCCGGTCGAAACCGGCTTCCTGAACTACGTGCAGCGCGCGCCGATCGGCGTCGTCGGCCAGATCGTGCCGTGGAATTTCCCGCTGATGTTCACGAGCTGGAAGATGGGCCCGGCGCTGGCCGCGGGCAACACGGTGGTGCTCAAGCCGTCGGAGATCACGCCGCTGTCGACGCTGCGTATCGTCGAACTGATGGCCGAGGTCGGCTTCCCGGCCGGTGTCGTCAACATCGTCCCCGGTTACGGGCATACGGCGGGCCAGCGGCTCGCCGAACATCCCGGCGTCGGCAAGATCGCGTTCACCGGTTCGACGGCGACGGGCCGCCGCATCGTCGAGGCATCGCAGGGCAACCTGAAGCGCGTGCAGCTGGAGCTGGGCGGCAAGGGCGCGAACATCGTGTTCGACGATGCGAACCTCGACGCTGCCATCAACGGCGCCGCGTGGGCGATCTTCCACAACCAGGGGCAGGCGTGCATCGCGGGTTCGCGTCTCGTGCTGCACGAACGCATCGCCGACGCGTTCCTCGAGCGCTTCGTGTCGCTGGCGTCGTCGATCCGCGTCGGCAATCCGCTGGACCCGGACACCGAGATGGGCCCGCTGACGTCGAAGCAGCACCTCGACCGCGTGCTGTCGTTCGTCGACGTCGCGCGCGAGCAGGGCGGCCGTGTGCTCGCGGGCGGCAGCGTGCCGCAGGATGCGGCGCTCGCCAACGGCTACTACGTGCGCCCGACGGTCATCGAAGCGAAGAGCGCGGCCGATCGCGTCGCACAGGAGGAAGTGTTCGGCCCGTTCGTCACCGTGCTGCGCTTCGGCAGCGACGAGGAAGCGCTGTCGATCGCCAATGCGACCGAATACGGGCTCGGCAGCGGCCTCTGGACCAACGATCTGTCCCGCGCGCACAAGATGGCGGCGCGCATCGACGCGGGCATGTGCTGGATCAACTGCTACAAGCGCGTCAATCCGGGCAGCCCGTTCGGCGGCGTCGGTCAGTCGGGCTACGGCCGCGAGATGGGTTTCGAGGCGATGCACGACTACACCGAAGCGCGCTCGGTGTGGGTCAACGTCGACGGCAACGTGCCGCCGCATTTCAAGCGCTGAGGCCGAGATGGAGCGCTTCGTCTATCAGGGAACGCCGTCGCGCGTCGTGTTCGAATGGGGCGCGCTCGAGCGGCTGCCCGACGAGCTGTCCGCGCTCGGCGCGCATCGCGCGCTGATTCTGTCGACGCCCGAGCAGCGGCCGCTCGCCGAACGGGTCAGCGGCGTGCTCGGCGAGCGGGCGGCCGGCGTATGCGCGCAGGCCGTGATGCACGTGCCGGTCGAGGTCGCCCGTGCCGCGCGCGAGAGGGCGGCCGAGCTGGGCGCGGACTGCTGCATCGCGATCGGCGGCGGCTCGACGATCGGGCTCGGCAAGGCGATTGCGCTCGAATCGTCGCTGCCGATCCTCGCCGTGCCGACGACCTACGCGGGTTCGGAGATGACGCCGATCTACGGGCTCACGGAAGGCCGGCTGAAGCGCACCGGGCGCGATGCGCGCGTGCTGCCGCGAACGGTGCTCTACGACCCGTCCCTGACGTTGTCGCTGCCGCCGGGGATTTCAGCGGCGTCCGGCGTCAACGCGATGGCGCATGCGGTCGAAGCGCTCTATGCGGAAGATGCGAACCCGGTGATCAGCCTGATGGCCGAGGAGGCGATTCGCGCGCTCGGCGAGGCGCTGCCGGTCATCGTGCGCGCGCCCGACGACCGCGAGATGCGCAGCCGCGCGTTGTACGGCGCATGGCTTGCCGGCACGTGTCTCGGCGCGGTCGGCATGGCGCTGCACCACAAGCTCTGTCATACGCTCGGCGGCACCTTCAACCTGCCGCACGCGCAAACACACGCCGCGATGTTGCCGCATACGGCGCACTACAACCATGCCGCGGCGCCCGACGCGCTGCGCCGGGTCGCGCGGGCGCTGGGCGGCACCGACGCGGCCGACGCTGGCCCGCTGTTGTTCCGGTTGAATCGGCAGCTCGGCCTGTCGGCGGCGCTGGCCGATATCGGGATGCCGGAAGCGGGCCTCGACGAAGCCGCCGACCTCGCATGCCGGAACCCCTACGCGAATCCGCGGCCGATCGAGCGCGCGCCGATTCGCGAATTACTTCAGCAGGCGTGGCAAGGGCACGCGCCGCAGTGAGCGGCCGGCCGCATCCAAGGAGACGAACGTGACGAATGAACATCATGACGGCGACACCCGGCTGACCGAGCAGGTCGTCGCCAGCTTCGACGGTACGCCGAACCCGCGCTTGCGCGTGCTGATGCAGAGCCTCGTGCGGCACCTGCATGCGTTTGTCCGCGAAACGGAGCTGACCGAGGCCGAGTGGATGACCGCGATCCGCTTCCTGACCGAAACCGGGCAGATGTGCGACGACGTCGTGCGCCAGGAATTCATCCTGTTGTCAGACACGCTGGGCGTGTCGATGCTGGTCGATGCGATCAACCATCGTTTCGCCACCGGCGCGACGGAAACGACCGTGTTCGGGCCGTTCTACATCGAGGGCATGCCTGAGCGTGCGTACGGCGAAAACATGGCGTTCACGCCCGGCACGCCGGTCGTCGTGCAGGGTCGCGTGCTCGGCACTGATGGTGCGCCGGTGCCGGGCGCCGTGCTCGACGTGTGGCAGACCGCCGACAACGGCATGTATTCCGGGCAGGACAAGGCACAGCCGCACGGCAATCTGCGCGGCCGCTACCGGACCGACGCCGAAGGCCGTTATGCGATCACGACGATTCTGCCGGTCAGCTATCCGATTCCGACCGACGGCCCGGTCGGCAAGATGCTCGATGCCACCGGACGCCATCCGTGGCGGCCCGCGCACCTGCACTTCATGATCGACGCGCCGGGCTACCGCAAGCTCGTCACGCATCTGTTCGACGAGGAGGACGCGTATCTGAAGTCGGATGCCGTGTTTGGCGTGAAGCCGTCGCTGATGGTCGCCTATCGGCCGCGTGCGGCGGACGATGAACTTGCACGCCGGTTCGGGTTGAGCGGCGCGTACCGCGAAGCGACGTATGACTTCGTGCTCGACCGGAGCTGACCGACATGGCTCGATTTTTCGCGGTGTTTGCGACCGACCAGCCCGGGATGCGCGACGTGCGCGACCGCGTGCGCGCCACGCATCGGACCTACCTGCGTTCCGCCGCGCAGCACGGCGTCTATGTGCGGCTCGGCGGGCCGACGCTCGATCCGCAGGGCGATGCGATGAACGGCACGCTGCTCGTCATCGAGGCGGACGACATCGATGCGGTGATGCAGTTCGTCGGCAACGATCCGTACGTGAAGGAAGGGCTGTTCTCGCGGGTCGAGGTTCGTCCGTGGGACTGGAGCCTCGGCAATCCCGAGCGGAGAGTGTGAGTCATGGGCGCCACGCAACTGTGTCGCTTCTCCGAGGTGCCTGACGGCGGGGCGCGGGTCGTCGACGAGGCCGGCATCGGGCGACCCGTCATCGTCGTGCGGCGTGGGGAGCAGGTGTGGGCGTACGTGAACCGTTGTCCGCATTTCTCGGTTCCGCTCGATTTCGTGCCGGGCAACGTTTCCTGTTACCGGTCGCAGGTGCTGATGTGCGCGCATCACAGTGCGCTGTTCCGGTTCGACGATGGTGTGTGCATCGATGGACCGTGCTCGGGGGCCGGGCTGGAAGCCGTGGCGGTCGAGGTGGATTCGGCGGCGTGGGTGGTCTGTCGGGGCGCTTGAGTCGGAAGGTGGGATTGCCCAACCGTGTTCGGGTGATCGGGCAATCGCATCGAGGTGGATGAAATCGGGAATGAGCGGGATTTCATCCATTCTATTAAATCAGTAAAGCTAAATACCTAGTTATTTTTCCGACCCGGATGAAAGCAACTCCGGGCTGGGGGAGTCGTTGTTTCACGAAACATCGGTCGAGTGCCCGCGAGACAGTAGGCGACCGTTCGCATTGACAGAAAAAAGACGGAGACGCAATGAAACTGAGGTTTGGAGCAGCCGCGATGCTTGTCATCGCGCAGGGCGCGTACGCGCAAAGCAGCGTGACCTTGTTCGGTCTGATCGACAGCGGCATCTCGTATGTCAGCAACGAGGGCGGAGGGAAGAACGTCAAGTTCGACGACGGCATCTTCACGCCGAACCTGTTTGGCTTGCGCGGCACGGAAGATCTCGGCGGCGGATATCGCGCGACGTTCGCGCTCGTGAACCAGTTCTCGATGGCGAACGGCAGCATCATCGGCACCGGGATCTTCGGCCGCAATGCGTACGTAGGCATCGAGAGCGACCGCTTCGGCAACATCACGCTCGGGAACCAGTACGACTTCATGGTCGATTCCCTGTTTGCGAAGGGGAACGCGATTTCGATGGATATCAGCGGGCTGTACGGGTTCAGGAATGGCCCGTTCCAGCGTCTTGCGCTGCCGAACAATCCGACCGGCGCATTCGATTGGGATCGAACGGCGGGCAGCAAGCCTGTGGCGAATTCGGTCAAATACAGTTCGCCGACGATTGCCGGTTTCTCCGGTGGCGTGATGTATGCGTTCGGCGGCGTGGCCGGTTCCATCGGCGCGGACAACGCCGTGAGCGCCGGGTTGAACTACGAAGTCGGGGCGTTCGGTATCGGCGCGGCCTATACGAACGAGAAGTACGGTCCGGCGCCCGGTACACCGTCGACCAGTGTGCGCAACTGGGGCGTCGGGATGCACTATGACTTCGGCGCGGTGACCGCGAAGGCGTTGCTGACCACCGTCCACAATTCCTTCAACGACGCCGGTGTGTGGATGGCTGAAGCCGGCGGCATGTGGCGCATCAGGCCGGACGTTTTTCTCGGCGCGAAGTACATGTACATGAAGGGCAACGAAGCCGTGAACGACAACCACGCGCATCAGGTCAGCGTCGCGCTTCAATACCTGCTGTCGAAGCGGACGATGGTTTATGTGTCCGGGGACTATCAACGCGCGAACAGCGGCGCGAACGCGCAGATCAACGGCGTGCTGGACCCGAACGGCGCGTCGAGTTCAGCGACCCAGGCGGTGGCGCGGATCGGGTTGCATACGATGTTTTGACGGAGGCGGAGGCGGCGCGCGGGTCGGCCGGCGTCGGGGCGGAGCTTGCGTCAAGGTCCGCCCGGCACCGGACTACCTCGCCGTCGCGGCTGTCTCCTTCGCTTTGTCCTGCTCCGCCGCCAGCGCTGCATCTGCGGCCTGTGCGCGCTGGATGGCCGGGCGCGCCAGGATGCGATCGATGTACGCGCGAATGCGCGGTGTCTCGGGGATCAGCTTGAACATCGTGGTCCAGTTCAGCGCCGCGCCCCACAGCACATCGGCCGCCGTGAAGCGCTCGCCCAGCAGGTACGGCCCCTTTGCCAGTTGCGCATCGAGCGCGTTGATGACGGCATCGAAATCGCCGTAGGGCGACATCGAATAGGCGGCGGGCGGACGATTCATCGAGCGGTCGACAATGGCCGGCTCGAAGCACGAACCGTAGAACGTCATCCAGCGCAGGTACGGTCCGCGCAGCGAGTCGCCCGGCGCCGGCGACAGGCCGGCTTCCGGATACAGTTCCGCCGCGTACAGGTAGACGGCGGCCTGCTCGGTGACGATCACGTCGCCGTGACGCAGCGCGGGAACCTTGCCCAGCGGATTGATGGCGAGGTAAGCGGATTCGTGATGCTTGCCGGTCGAGAGATCGAACGCGTGCAGTTCATAGTCGGCGCCCAGTTCCTCCAGCAGCATGCGGGCGCCCGCCGATCGGCTGCGCGGGGAGTGGAACAGGGTCAGGTGACGGTCTTGCGGCATCGCGGGCTCCGGTGTGCGTTCGGGACAAGGTTTCCAATGTAGGTGGGTTGCATGCCGCCGTCTTGGAAAAATCCGCTGTGGCGGTGCATCATTACGCAATCCCCCCACCCGTTCGTCACCATGGCCGACTTGCGTAACGTGACCGACCCGCCCAAGGGCGTCGTCGGCCCGAAAGCCTTCAACCAGCGCTTCCGCCTGAATCGCTACTACCCGTGTGCCGAACTGGCCGGGGTGCTCGATCACCACTGGATCGTCGAATGGGATCTGCGCGACCAGCCGCCGTACGTGCAGCGCACGCTGCCGTATCCGTGCGTGAATCTGGTGTTCGACCGGCGGCGCACGGGGATCTTCGGTGTGGTGTCGGGGGCGTTCGAGACGACGCTGGCCGGGGCCGGCAGGGTGATCGGCGTGCGGTTTCGGCCCGGGGCGTTTCGCGCGTTCCTCGGCAAACCCGTGCATGTGCTGACCGACAAGGTGGTGCCGGTGTCGACGCTGCTTGACTGCGGCGATGCGGAAGCCGAAAACGCCGTGCTCGGCGCCGAGGATGATGCTGCGATGGTGGCGGCGGCCGAGGCGCTGCTGTTGCGCGTGCTGCCACCGCCGGATCCGCAGGTCGAGCGCATTCATGCCATTTTGCAGATCCTGCAGCAGGACCTCGCGCTGACGCAGGTGCGTGATCTGGCCGAGCGTGCGGGGTTGAGCGAGCGCACGCTGCAGCAGCTCTTTTCCAGCCATGTGGGGGTAACGCCGAAGTGGGTGATCTGCCGATACCGGTTGCACGAGGCCGCCGACAAGCTCGCGGGCGGCGAGCCGGTCGATCTCGCGGAACTGGCTCATGCGCTCGGGTATTTCGATCAGGCGCATTTCACGCGCGATTTCCGCAAGCTGGTGGGGAAGGCGCCGGCGGAGTATCGGCGGGAAGATCGGCAGCAGTGAGGTGGCGGTTGCGGCTTCGTGACGGGCAACCGAATGTCATTGCCCGACGCACGTCGCGCCGCTGCTCGCCGGTCGTGGATTGTTGTAGTCCGGGCAATACGATAGTGTGGCGAGATGGCCTGCCGCCGAGCTGCAATTGAACCTACGATGTGACGCGTGGGCGCTCCGTGAGCTCGAACGGTTGACGCGCTGCACATCATTTCATCCTGCCGATCGCGTGGTCGGCCGGTCAGCCAGATAATCAGGAGTCTGTCGTGTTTTACCGAAAATCCATGTTGGGTCGTCGGAATGTCGTGTGCGTTGCCGCCGTGGCGATCATGCTGGCGCAAGTCGCGACGCGTGCAGAGGCCGCCAATGTCGGCGACACGGCGAGCGCTGCGATCGCCGTCACGCCCGACATGTCGCCCACGCGGCCGATTGTCGGCGACGATCCGGTTGCCATTCGGGACGCGCTGCAGAAGCAGCACATCAAGAGCGCGGCTCCGTCCCTGAGCGATCGCGTCCGCAGGCTGGTCCCCGGCGGGGCCGACCAGCATGGCCGGAACGCCGACCTGGCCGCGATCAATCTGGATCGTGAGGTGACTTTTCTGGTGCCGGTGTCGTATGGGCTGCTGTATCAGTCGAAGAAGCATGTGTTGAAGGTGAACGTCGACCTGGTCGACAGCGACGGCGAAGGTCGGACAGGCATCCTTCTGAGAAAGAGCATCACCGGGAAGCGCGGGCGACGGCTCGTGATCGCAGCCGAGGCAAAGGCAAAAGGCTATATCCAGCAGATCGACATCATCGAGCTCGATCCCGGAAAAGGCGGGAAGTCCACCGTTCGTGGCCGCGCGAACCTTTCACCGGCCGCATACGCGCAAACGCATGGCGACTTCGCGTTCGCTATTTCCGGGCGACTGGTCAGGCCGTATCTGACGGAGCATGTCGAGCACGCGGAGCCGAGCAACGACGAGCCGACCGACATCACGACGAGGACTTCCAGGTTGTATCTGGATGTCGAATCCATTTCGCTGGTGAGTCCGGCGAGTGGGATGGTGGTGTTGAAGAAGTTGAGTTTGTCGAAGTAGGGGTGTTGCGATCAAGTGCATTTCACGCGCGATATCCGACGCCGTCTTGACTCGCCGCGGTGAATTGGAGTAGCCGATTGACGCACCGCAGAGTCTAGGAAGACTGCGCGTCCCAACGATGGAGGAAGGCCAGTACGTCATCGCGTGATTGAAGAATCCGCTTGTCGGCCCCGTATTCCTCAAACAATTTCTGGTGGCCAACGTACGAACTCCATCCCTGACGACTTCGGTACGTCGAGGCCCAATCCAACAACGCGGCGAATGACGCCGCGTCTCCTCCTCGACGAATACCGCGTTGACGAATATTCTCAACGCATTCCGCTTCGTCGAGGCACAACCAGATCAGCGCGGTGGAGTCATCGCGGATCTCATTGACGAGCGAACCGTAAATGCCTTCGATGACCCATCGATCAGCTTTCGCGGCATCTCGCAGTAATTGAAGGGCATCGTTGCGCTCCCGAGCAACGCTGTATCCGCCCGGAAGCCAATGAATCGAATCCAGGTCTACACAGGGCGCCGCCAAGCGATTCGCGATTCGTTCGGCGAGCCAGCTTTTTCCGGAGCCCGAATTCCCCACTATGAGCGTTCTGTACAGATCCATACGTTGGCTCGTCTCGTTGGGTCCAACGGCTAATCTCTTGATCGTCATGGCCGCAGCTCAATTGATCGGCGACGGCTCAGAGCGTAAGCTCGCCAAGCCGGTCAATCGCATGATCGCAGATGCACGCGTAGCAACTTCGAATAGTTTCGCTTAAGCAGCGAAGTTTCACTTAACGACCAGACGGACTCTATATAAATCAAAAGCTTATTGGCGAGGTATTCTAGGCTTCGAGGGCCCCGTCCGGGAAACGTGATGTCGCGCTCGGTCCGTGTGGAAAATCATCGCTGTTCTAATAGTTTCACTTAAGGCCGAACCGTTCAGGCTGCGAACTGTTCGGCGTCTGTATCGTTGGGCCGCGATTCCGTGGGGAAGGTCGACGAACGCGACGTCAGCTTGGCAAAGCTTCCGTCCGGAGAGGCCTCACCTTGCAACATCTCCGCACGGGGTTTGGCTCGACCACAAGAGTATCGATACCGATTACATTTCCGATATGGGCGTGGTCGAGGCCACGCTAGACCAACTTTTTCACTCGGATTCAATTCACGATGAAGAAAGGCGATTCCATTTCGCGTGCGCTTACGGTCGTTGATACGTCGCTGAAGCAATTTTTCCCCCAAGATTTTCACTCCCGGTGTATGTACGCATCGCTAGGGCTACTCGCGCTACTTGAGGACGAGGGAATTTACGCACAGATGGTCGGCGGTGACTTTGTTTGCGCTGTCATTGAGAAGGGCGGAGACCGTCGAGGGTTGCATGGATTCGGTCGGTCTAGCACGGGGACACCGACGCACTTCTGGGTACAGACTAAGGATATGTTGCTGGACCTGGGGCCGACGTACCTACCATACAGCGCTTCGTTCCCGCTCTCAAAGCTACCGGCATTGCGGTGGAAAACGGAGAAGCCGTTGCCGGATTTCGTCGAGTACAAAGAGCAAAGTCGCTTTGAGCCCAATGTCCAGTTACAGGATAGCGTTCTGCAGCAACGCGCTATTGACTTTCGAACGCTTTGCCGCAAGAACGCGGAATCACTTGGTGTAAAGGCGACTCTGGGCACGTGGGAACTGATAGGGCATACATCGCTTCTTAGCGCCGCTCAAAGAGGTGACCGTTGGGCGAAAGCTATGCTCTCCTTTATCAAGGCGGGGCTCCGAGCACAGGTGCCTCAGTAATCGCGGGACAGTGTGGTCGACCAAATAATTCAGGCTGCCGGAGGGAAAGCTGTCGACGCGCTGCCTATGCCGCTTCGGCTCAGACTGCGAAGCCGCGAGCAGGCGACGGAACCTTGACTGTCCTGGTAGCCCTCGTCAACGCGACGTACTGTGGTCGGCAATGCCAGCGGCACTTCAGCCGCCACGGCGCACTTCGCATTCGCCATGCGGTCGCTGCATCGCCCACGGCAAACGCTCCTAGAACGGTTGTCTGCTGGAACTCGTTCACACGAATTGTTGGTTCCGTTGCCTTCGCGCTCAAGCCTTGGCCTCGGCCAGGGCACGTCGCAGTTCATTGAACACGGCTGACGAGTCGATGGACTGGCGGGCGGCGTTCTCCGGGAGAGGATAAAGACCCATTGGCCGTGTCTTTTCGTGTTTTCGAATTTATACGGCTAACTCTATAGTTCGCGAGCGTTCTAGCGGGGGGCGCAACTCCGTCAATAAACAGGGTCTGCTAGATAGTGCAGCCACCGCTGGGTGAGGCCCCGCTGCCATTGGTTGGCACGGTCAGGTTCGACGCGGAACAGGGGGCAATGCCAGCGCAGGCAAGAAGGGCCAAGGAACCTGTCCCGATTGCATTGCGTGCTGCAATACATCTACCATACGTTGCAGGTAACGGGGATACCTCTGATGAAAGAACGAAAAGACACGCCAATGAGCTTTCGGGCGTCCGCGCGCTTCAAGACAGGCACGTGCGGCTCAGCATGAAAACCGAAGTCAGGCCAACCTGCTCGAGACGCTCGTCTACGAGTTTTGCCGCCTGAAAGGTATCGAGGTGCCGGACACGCCGGTTAACCAACAAGACTAAGCAGATACTTCAATGATTGAGACTATCCTTGAAGCGCCCCTTGTGGCGAAGGTGTGCGCATTCTTCATTCTTCTGTTCGTCGTCTGGTTTTTTGCCCATTTTTTCTGGCGCGCCGCGGGGCGCTGGAGGGACCTGAACAGCATCATCACGGGGCTTACCCACCTCAAGGGTTCTGGCGGCGACCCGACGGCGTTGTTTTCCCGAAGGCAGGACTTGGCGCACCTGTGGAGTGAGTTCCGCAAGAGCCTCTTCGATCCGAAATCGTTTGATTCGGTAACCGGTGAATACGTCCCCGAAACGTCTCGACGGACGGTGCCGGCCGAGCAGATTTTCAATGCGCAAGTGGTGGTCGACAGCCGCGTCGGTGCCGAGTTCTTCCGGCACCTGCCAGGCATCCTGACGGGTATCGGGATTATCGGTACGTTTGCGGGGCTGTTGCACGGCCTGTATGGCTTCATCATTTCGGATAACACCCAGGTGGTTCGGGCCAGCCTGAGCGCGCTGCTGCACAGCGTGGCTGAAGCCTTTCTCGTTTCGGCTACCGCGATTTTCTGCGCGATGGTCATCACGGTCATCGAGAAGTTCTTCATCTCCCGGCTTTACCAGAAAACCGAAGAGGTGGCGTGTCTGCTTGACAGCCTCTACAAGGCAGGCGCAGGCGAGGAGATGCTCGAAGAGCTGCTTCACTCCTCAAAAGAATATGTTTCCAACAGCAAGACGCTGAAAGACGCCCTTGTTCAGGACCTGAAGGGCATTCTCACGTCGTTGACGGAGAGCCAGATTCAGGCCCAGCAGAAAATTATCGACGAGCAAATCAGGGCGCATAACCAGACGAGTGAAGAGCTTGGCCGGCAGATTGGCCAGCACATCACCGAAGGCTTGAAGGCGGCACTCGAAGAACCAATGAAGGCGGTGCAGCAGGCCGTGCAGAGCGCAACGGATGACCGTACAGGTGCCGTCCATACGCTGCTCACGGAAGTGGTGCAGGGGCTGAACCAGAGCCTGAAGGACCTGTTTGGCGACCAGATTGCCGGCATCAATACGATGCAGCAGCAGACCATTACAGCTTTGCAAACCGCTGTGGCCCGCATGGAGCAGATGTCTTCGTCGCTGGAAACCGCCGGCACACGCGCAACGGACACCATGGCCGCGAAACTGGGCGAAGCGCTCACCGGCATGGAGGCACGCCAGGAAATGATGGCCCGACAGATGGCGCAGATTGTCGAGGACATGAAGGCAACTGTTGCCAGCTCGCAGACCGAGACCAACAGTCGGTTGCAGGAAACGCTGGCAGCGGTGAGCGCCACCATCGAATCCCTCATTTCGTCGCTGTCCCAGTCCGTCGCTACCTCCCAGGACTCGACCAACGAAAAGCTTCAGGGCGCGCTCAATAGCGTGACGCAATCGGTTGAGTCGCTCATCAGCTCTCTGTCGCAGCAAGTGGCGAGCTCCCAGTCCGAAGTCAGCACGAAGCTTCAGGACACGCTTGCTAACGTCAGCAATGCGGTCGAGAACCTGGTGACGAACCTGTCGCAGTCGGTGGCGGCATCTCAGGCGCAAAGCAACGACCGCTTGGAGCAGACCGTCTCGAGTGTGGGTCAGACCGTCAATACGCTCGTCTCCGACCTGACCCAGCATGCCGCTTCGGCGGATGCGGAGCATCGGGAGCGGCAGGCACAGCTCGTCGCGCAGGCAGAAGCCGCTACGGCGGGCGTGAAGAGCGCCGTGGAGGCGCTGACTGCCGAAATGCGTACGCTCGTGGCCGGTACCCGCAGCGCGGTCGATACCATGCGTGTGAGCGTCGACTCCATGCGTACCGTCACGACCGACGCGGTCACCCGGATGAATTCGGGCGCGGAGACGCTCTATGTGGCGTCCACCGAATTCGGCAAGGCAGGCGCAGCGGTGACCGGCGTGCTCCAGCAGGCAACAGGCACCTCCGACAAGCTGGCTGCCGCCGCAGCCTCTGTCAGCACGGCCGCCCAGACCATGCAGGGCGTCGTAACGGACTATCGGGCAACGCGTGACCAGCTTGCGCAGATGCTCACGGAACTGACCCGGGTCGTGGACAACGCGCGGACCAACGCCTCCCTCACCAGCGATGTGTTAAGCCGGATTGAGGCATCCACCCAGGCGCTGAATGTCGCGCAGCGCAGCGCCGAGGAATTCCTCGAAGGTGTGGGCGACGTCATGACCGAATCCCTGACGACCTTCCAGCAGCGGCTGGCCGACTCCATGACTGAGGTAAACCGAGAGCTTGTCGACAGGACCGGAAGAGTGACCAGCCTGCTCAAGCAAGCCATTGCAAGCCTCGCTCAGTCAATCGAGCTGGCTGTGCCGAATCCGGAGGCTTAAATGCTAGGCACACGCATTGTCATCAAGCGTGGCGCCCGGTCCGAGGCGGAAAAGCCATTCTGGATTAGCTACGCGGACCTCATGACCGCCCTCATGGTGCTCTTTCTCGTGACCGTGTCGGTCGCGCTGCTCGCCGTGACCAAGCAGGTCAGTGAAGCCGAGCGCCTCAAGGCGCAACGCGAGAGGGACATCAGCGAACTGCTGCATCGCGTTGAGGTGGCCGCGAGCAAATATCCCGGCGTCAAGGTCGACCGTTCACGCAACGTCATCGACTTCGGCGACAAGGCCCACTTCGACAAGAATAGTTACGACCTGAAGCCAGACCAGCAGCGGTTGCTTCGCGCATTCGTTCCAGAGGTCCTGGCCATTGCACGCAACCCGCTCGGCAAAAAGTGGCTCAAGCAGATTGTGGTGGAGGGGTTCTCGAGTCCTGAGGGCGATTACCTCTACAACCTCAACCTGAGTCTTGAGCGCAGCCAGCGCGTTCTTTGCGTCCTCCTCGCCAAACCGTTCACGGACGAGCGCGTTATGAGCAATGACGAGCTTGAGCAGGTTCGGGACCTGTTCCTGGTGGGCGGGTACTCCTTCAATGCAGCCAAGGCGTCGTACGAGGACAGCCGGCGCGTCGAGCTGCGGCTCGAGTTTCTCGGCATTGGTGAGCAGCGGCCATCTGTCTCGGGCGCCCCACGGGGCAATTTCGGCACCTGCGCATTGGGAGCAGCCTGATGAACCTCCTCGACAGGATGCGCAGGTCGCTCGCACGTGGCCCCGAACCCGTCGTGTTGGCACATCCGCTCACCGAACTGGAGCATCAGGAACGCGCGCTTGAAAAACAGATACGGGAGAGGCGACCGGTGCCTCCTCCGATAGACTTTGTCATCGAAGCCATCGAGCTTTTCCGCGAAACGCGCCGGCTTGCCAATTCCCGGCAGGCCCGGCTCGTCGCGCTCGGCTGTATCGAACCGGTTGGCAAGATGCGGTACCGCCTGATTGAGGACGCGGAATGCTTCGGATACCTGCTCAAGGGCGTTGAGAACTTCCGCAGCCATCGCCAGACGTTTCGTAACTGCTACCAGGGGCTCCTCGACGCGTACCTTGATTACCATCCGGACACGAAAGGGAGTCTGTCGTCGGGGCGGCCGAACTGGGAGATGTTGCGCCAATGGCTGCACCGCAATGTGGCAGACATTCGTGAACAGAACGGCGTCGATGAGGCGTGGGTGACTGAGGTGGCGGAAAACCTGGATGTCTTTTCGGAATCACCCGTTGCCCGGTTTGGGGAGGAAGCCCTCCATGGCCACCAAGAGCTTTTCCTGCTTTTCAGGAAGGCGCTGGGCATTAAGGACTCGTCATGGATTATCGACCAGCTTGTTCTCGCGCAGGTGAATGCAGCTGGGCAGTTGAGCGGTTCTGAATTCCGGCGCCATCTGCCTGGGCTTATCCGCTTGCTGGGAACGGTCAGCGCCGACAACAAGACACTCTTTAACAAGGCGCTCGCGCAGATTCTGGCGTATTACCACGCAAAGCCACCGCGTGCCGCGCACAAAGCGTTGCAGGACTTCACGGTGTTGCATTGGGGCAATCCATGGCTCAAGCGTAATAACAGCGGCTGGGTACTCGTGTCGGAGCCCGTTCGTAGCATGGTGTCGTCGTGGCTCAAGCTCCATTACATCCAGCACTTCTTCAGCGTCCTCGCACAGGAGGGCAAGAGTGACCCTCGACGTCTGAAGTTCTGGGAAAAGTACTACGAGGCAGTCGGTACCGTAACGTTCGCCCTGGGCCCGCAGACCCGCTGGAGCACCGACCCGGATATGGTCCGCGCCCGCAAGCTCATGGACGGCCTGATTGTCGACCTCGTGGGCAACGGTGCCTCGAACAACAACGCGTTCATCATGCAGTTCGGGGAGTGGGTGGTTGTTGAGTTCGGCCAGAAGGGTAACGCCTGCTTCTTCTTCCGGGAATCGGACCTACCATTCGAACTGAACCGCGACGTCTCAGTGCCGGCCGTCAAGAATCACATCCAGGGCGATTCAGACGGTTCGCGTGCCCCGGTCCGACGCACGCACCGCGACCTCATCGAAGCCGTTTGGGAAACCAACTTCCAACGGGTACTGAGTGCACGCGGTATTTTCCCGGGCAAGCCGTCACTGTCGAGTCAATCGGCTGCGCGGAGTTCAGCTCCCGACACCGTGCGGCAGGTCGAGACACGTTCAGGCACCACCCAGCATGACGCGTCTCCTATGCAGCGGGCGGCAACAAGGGACACGCAACCCCGGCAGGCCGGGAATGGTACGAATGTCCAGCCTGGCAGTACGGCCCCCGTATCGCGGACGCGAGCGCACAGGCTGACACCCCAGCAGGAAGCTGGCGTCAAGGCGCTCTGCGGGAGGCTCGGTATCAAGTGCGAGGACCTTCGTGACAAAAACGGCAACCTGTGGATATTTCACGACTGGCCGCGCGATTCCCGCATCACGCCTCAACTGAACGAATGGGGTTTTACCTACAGGCCCGGCAAAGGCTGGTGGTACAAGGACCCCGCATAACAACAAAGGAATTGACCATGCTGAAGTGGCTCAAACGTACAGGCGCTGCCCGCAACGAGGAGAAGCCCGCCGAGGTATGGCGCCACCTGGATAGCCAGGGCCTCCTGCTCGGCACCTTCGAATCGGTCGGCGCTATCCCCGGGGCAACGCCACTTGCATCGCCCATGATGCCGGCGATGATTACGCAGCTTCATGACGAGGGCTATGCAGTCGCCGAAGAACAAAGCGCGCGCCTGTCGTGGGAGTCGCTGTACAGCCTGATGGAAGACCGAGCTTATGGCAGAAGTCTCGAGCTGCTCGAGCTTCCCCCTGCCTGCGACTACGTCCTGGAACTGAAAAGCCATAGCAGCCTGTCGGAACGGGACTTCGCTATTGGCGTGACCCGCTGGCGTGATGGCTGCGGGCGTGTCCTGGATGGAGCGACGCGAACTGGAGCGCTTATCCAGGTCGCCGGCCAATCCCATCTGCTCTCGCGCCGGGTATGGGATACGGCTGAGCAGGTCGCCCGGTTCCACAACCGACCGGAATCCGAGCGTGACGAAGCTTCGCAGCGACTGCGCTGGGGGCAAATTCGCCGCACCGCCATGGCGGCCAGGGCGCGCATGGACGAGTTCCTCTACCAAAGCATCGTTCTGACGCCCGACACCATCGACATTCACCTGCGCAAGACGGAAACGGGCGGAACACGCGTGGTTGAAATCATGCCCGGGTTCGAAGGAGCACCCGAGAACTGGCTCAAGGTCTTCGATTCGTACCAGAACGTGCCCCAACGGTATGACATCAACACCGACAAAGGCATTGTCCAGGTGCTCATCACGCCCGAGGTCCGCACGGTTCTCGACAACATCCGCCGTCTGCCCGGGCGCCTGGTTGCGGGCTCCCGGGCCGAGGCTTTCCTTCTGAATCCGTTTGCGACGCTGGGCGAGGATGCCAGTGCGGTCATTGATGAAGAGCAGTTCGAGCGCGCACGCATCGAAGCCGACATCTTCTTTGACCACTTCACGGCACTCATCGAGCGGGACGCCCTCGGATTTCCCGAGAAGATTGCTCTGGCCATTGAGACGCCGGGTCCGACCCACGTCTCCGCGGAGGAACGGTTTTTTGTAGATGACGCCGAGCTGGAGGACTTCATCCGGGGCGTGGAGCGGGCGCTGGCAACCGACAAGCAACTGTATGGATGGCAGGGGTACGACTTCGAACTGCTAGGCGACAGCGCCGCACAGGTCGAGCTGCTCAAGGCGGCGCTTGCCGAGTGGCAGCAGCCCCGCATTCTCGTGCGCTACGAGGATGTCTACGACCTGAGCGCCTACACCTCGCGCGTCAATAACATCGGTATCGAACAGCCGTACTATTCGCCGTACATTGCCAAGAAGGGCGAGGAATGGTGGCCGGAGAATCTGGTCAATGTCATCGTCTATACGCCTGAAGGCAGTACCGAGCCGGTTGCCGTGCCCGTCACCGATGCGGTGCGGGACGAATTGCAGGCAAAGGTCGAACAGGCCCAGGCAAGCGGCCTGTCGTCCGTCGAACTACCGGGCTTTCCCAAGCCGCTTCCGGTCACGGAGGCGCGGGACATCCTCGATGCGTTTGACCAGTTCGGCAAGAGCGTTCGCGACGGGCATGACAAGCCGCCCAAGTCGCGCGACGACGAGGGTGGGCGCGAGGGGGAGCGCGGTAAGCGACCCAAGGCGAAACAGCTGCTCATCAAGCCCAACGTCAATGCCGTCGACTACGAGGAAATCCGTCACGACATCCTGACGACGTTCTCTCCGGTGCCCGCGCTGCCGGCCGGTTTCCTGCCGACGACTCAACTGCTGCCACACCAGGACAGCGGCGTTGCCTGGTTGCAGCACCTCTTTCGCCACGCACCCAACCATTGCAGGGGAGCCGTGGTGGCTGACGACATGGGGCTGGGCAAAACCCTGCAACTGCTCACCTTCATGGCGCGCGCGTTTGAGGACGCCCCGACGCTGCCGCCCGCAATCGTCGTGGCACCGGTGTCACTTCTTGAGAACTGGGCGGAAGAAATCGGCAAGTTCTTCAAGTCCGGCACCTTCCGGCCGCTCATCGCGTACGGAGACAATCTCGCTTCGCTACGAGTGCCACGCGCCGCCATCGACGAAGAACTGCGCAGTGAGAACCTTGTCCGATTCCTTCGCCCAGACTGGGTCGGTGACGCCAATATCGTGCTGACGACCTACGAGACCCTGCGCGACCTGGAGTTCTCGTTCGCCGCACAGAAGTGGTCCATCATGGCGTGCGACGAAGCACAGAAAATCAAGAACCCGAATGCGATGGTCGCACGCGCTGCGAAGAAGCAGAACGTGATGTTCAAGATTGCCTGTACCGGAACGCCCGTTGAAAACACGCTGGTCGACCTGTGGTGTCTGTTTGACCTGGTGCAGGCCGGGTACCTCGGCGCACTCAACGAATTTGGAAAGCGGTATCGCAAGCCGATTGAAGCGGAGACGGACGAGGAAAAGGCTCGCGTAGAAGAGCTGCGTCGCTTGATTGAGCCGCAGATTCTGCGCCGGATGAAGACCGACGTCGCGACGCTCCCACCCAAGCATGTTGTGCCGACGTTCGTACCTATATCGAACCTTCAGCGCAGCTACTACACCAACGCAGTCAACGCATTCAGGGCAAGCAAAGACCCGGACAGCAAGGAAACGATAGTCTCGCCCTTCAAAAACCATCTCGGACTGCTTCAGTACCTGCGCTCTATCTGTACGACGCCTCACGCGCCGGGTATGGGGCGATTCAAGCCGCAGGCGCTTGAACAGGCGCGTAATGAAGCGCCCAAACTCGCGTGGCTCCTCGACACACTCGAGCAGATTCGAGCGAAGGGTGAGAAGGCCATTATGTTCGCGGAGTTCCGTGAAACCCAACAGATGCTGGCGCATTACATCAAGGAGGTGTTCGGATTCTCCCCGGACATCATCAATGGCGATGTGACGGCAACTGCAAAACACGTTGCGAGTCGTCAGAAGCGCATCAAGGCGTTCCAGGCCAAGCCCGGATTTGGGACCATCATTCTTTCGCCTGTCGCCGTCGGTTTTGGCGTGAACGTTCAAGAAGCCAACCACGTTATCCACTACACGCGCAACTGGAACCCTGCGAAGGAAGACCAGGCGACCGACCGGGCTTACCGTATCGGGCAGAAGCGGGAAGTGTGGGTCTATCTGCCGATTCTGAGTGCGACCGATTTCGCCACGTTTGAAGTGCGTCTTAACGAGCTGCTCGAAGCCAAGCGCAAACTGGCGAGCGACATGCTCAACGGTACAGGAACGGTTCTGCCGAGCGACTGGAATCTTCAGGACATCATCCCGGGGGGAGCCAATGACCCTGTGTTCAGCCGTGCCCTGACGGTCGACGATGTGTTGCGCATGGAATGGGATTACTTCGAGGCCCTGGTGGCCGCCATTTGGCAGAAGAAAGGTTTTCGCACGGTGTATCGCACGCCGCGTCAGGACGAGGGCGTCGATGTGGTCGCATTCACCGGCAACAAGGGCGACCTCATCCAGTGCAAGAGTTCGGGGAACGAGGGTGCCGCGCTTGATTCGCAGGGAGTCAAGGACGTCGTGTGGGGAGAGGCCGAATACCGGTTGCGGCACCCGGGCGTCGACTTCTCCAAATGGGCGGCGACCAACCAGTACTTCAACGAAACAGCGGTGGACAGCGCACGCAAGAACAACGTTGCCTTGCTGAACCAGAAAGATATCGAGACCCTGTTGGGGCAACATCCTGTGACGCATGGTGATGTGCAGCGTTTCCTGCACTCATACTGGGAAGACGCCGCGTGACGAAGCGCAGACCTTCTCGCTCAAATTCTTGGGTGCCGTCTGTCGAGCTTCAATCCCTCACATGCGACATATTTAGGCGGTCATCCTTCGACCGAAAAGACTATGTCTCGCCTTGGCATCGCACACGAAAATGGCCTCATCTATGAAGGCACCGATAGTCCGAGCCATCTCACGGTCCCGGTACCGATAATCTCGCAGTGTGTGCTCATCGAATCCCCGTCTGACCTCGAGAATTTGCCTCGCGGTATGCTGAGCGACCCGTTCCGATGGATTTTTCGAGAGGACTCGTTTGACCCGGTATCTCGAGTGCGGCGAGGTCGTCTATTTCAGTCATTCACCAAGACCAATCGGGAATTTGTCTTCGTCGAAGCTGATCCCAATTCACTATCTGACAACAGGCGGAGCCAGCTAGATGGTTGAGTATCTAAAGAATTGAATGTGTTTATCCACTGCACTGAATTGCTGGGACGTCCGAACCGGGGAGAAAGCCTCCAACTAGCGATTGGCCACGTAGGCGCGCACTCGCTTTGGCGGATATTGCAGACTAAACAAACCGTCAGTCAGGACGTGCTGGTTACTCTTCGAGCTGAGTCTGCATTTGGCATACTACCCGCTCTCGACATGGCACAAATCCCAGAGGAAAACCGGAAGCCAGTCGTGGATGCTTACGACCGCGTCATGAAGGTCGCGTACCGCGATTCCCCAACGTCCGTTGTCGACCAGTGCCGAAATCTGTGTGCGGTTCTTGCCGGCCGATGGTTACGGCAATTGACCGGTGAGGAGAAAGCAATCCACAAGGACCTGGGGTCATGCCTCACCGCAATCGGAAAGCATGTTGGCGAGAATGAGCGGCGCTTGATTCGTGCGGCTCTCGAGACAGTCAACCTTCTCCACCCTCGTGCGAAGGATAACGAGCGTGAGCGTCTCGACCTGCGAGAGGTATCGAGCGAGGACGCCGAGCTTGCCATGCATGCAACGGGATTCGTTCTCAGAGAGCTCGGTTGGGGGCATTGACGGCATCGCGCGGTCTCCTGCTTTCGTGGCGCCTCAAGGTTAATGGTGAGGCTATCCGCATTTCTCCCCCTCCAACCCTCCAACCCATCAACTCAGCGACGGCGATTCGGTTGTTGAGGCTGCACGCGCGGGAACGCATCGCAAGCGCGCTTGCCCATATCGGCCATATCAAATATGGAAGGTGGCATGGGGACGGCCACGCGACGGGACTTCGATTTTCCGTGACATTCTACACCTCGGCCACACGCAATTGCTGTTGGAATAGTTTCGCTTAAGCACCGCCCCGGTGTCCGTTTGCGGGAATTTAATGGGGCGTTAAGTGAAACTTTGCGAACCGCTTTAAGTAAAACTATTCGAAGTTGCCACGCGAGCACAAACAGCAGACACCTCACTCCACCGTCACCGCCTTCGCCAAATTCCTAGGCTTATCAATATCCGTCCCCCGCGCCAACGCCGCGTGATAAGCCAGCAATTGCATCGGCACCGTATGCAGAATCGGCGACAGCGGCCCGTAGTACTCGTTGAGCCGAATCACCTCGATCCCTTCACTCGGCACCAACCCGCAGTCCACATCCGCGAATACAAAAAGCCTGCCATTGCGCGCACTGACTTCATGCATGTTCGACCGGAGCTTCTCGAGCAGCGCATCATTCGGCGCCACCGCAATGACCGGCATTTCATTACTGACCAACGCCAGCGGCCCGTGCTTCAACTCTCCGGCGGGATAAGCCTCCGCGTGGATATACGAAATCTCCTTCATCTTCAGCGCGCCTTCCAGCGCGATCGGATAATGCATCCCGCGTCCGAGAAACAGCATGTTGTCGCGTCGCGCGAGCAACTCCGACCAGCCCATGATCTGCGGCTCCAGCGCGAGCACCTTCGACATCGCATCGGGCAGATGCCGCAGCGCACGCAGATGCTCCTTCTCCTCGTCATCGCTCAACCGCCCACGCACCTGCGCAAGCGCCAGCGTGAGCAGAAACAACGCGACGAGCTGCGTCGTGAACGCCTTCGTCGACGCTACCCCGATCTCGATCCCCGCACGCGTGACGAACTGCAGCGCACATTCGCGCATCAGCGCACTCGTCGCGACGTTGCAGATCGCGAGCGTATGCATCATCCCGCGCTGCTTCGCGACATGCACGGCGCCGAGCACGTCGGCCGTCTCGCCGCTTTGCGACACCGCGACGACCAGTGTGCGCGGATTCGGCACGCTGTCGCGATAACGAAACTCGCTCGCAATCTCGACACTCGCCGGCAGCTTAGCGATGCTCTCGATCCAGTACTTCGCGGTCAGCGCCGCGTGATAACTGCCGCCGCATGCGAGCAGCAACACCGAATCGACGTCGTTGAACACACGCCACGCACCGTCGCCGAACAGCTCCGGCATGATCGACGCGACGTCGAGCAGCGTATCGGCCACGGCCTGCGGCTGCTCGAAGATCTCCTTCTGCATGTAGTAGCGATACGACCCAAGATCGGCCGCGCCGCTGTGCGCCGCCACCCGCTGCACCGCGCGCTCGACGCGCTGGCCGGCCGCATCGACGATCCAGTAGCGATGCAGCTGGATATCGGCGACGTCACCGTTCTCCAGATACGCGATGCGATCGGTGATGCCCGACAACGCGATCGCATCCGACGCCAGGAAATTCTCGCCATCGCCGACACCGACGACGAGCGGCATCCCGTCGCGCGCACCGACGATCCGGTGCGGCTCGTCGCGGCACATCACCGCGATCGCGTAGCTGCCGCGCAGTCGTGCTACCGCGCGCCGCACCGCGTCGAACAGGTCGCCGTCGTACAGGTGATCGATCAAGTGGGCGATCGCCTCGCTGTCGGTCTGGCTCGCGAACACGTAGCCGTGCGCCTGCAGCTCCGCGCGCAGTTGATCGCAGTTCTCGATGATCCCGTTGTGCGACAGCGCGATGCGCGCGTTGTCGTCGCTCGGCGAAAAGTGCGGATGCGCGTTGAGCGTGACGGGAGCGCCGTGCGTCGCCCAGCGCGTATGCGCGATGCCGGTGTAACCCGACAGCGCGTGCGCGGCGATCTCGCGCTGCAGGTTGGCGACGCGGTCGACGCTGCGCGCGCGTGCCAGCGCACGGTCGCGATAGACCACGACGCCGCACGAGTCGTAGCCGCGGTATTCGAGCCGCTTCAGCCCGTCAACGAGGTTCGGCAGGATGTCCCGCTGGGCAACCGCCCCGACAATTCCACACATATCGCGCTCCGTAAATGTCCTGTCTGGACCCGTGACAGCGATGGTAGAGGCGAGCCTGTGGAATTAAATTTCGAAATACGTCGATAAATGAAACGAGGCGGCGATCGGATATCATGTTGAAATTAAATTTCACGCCCTGACCGGAAGGAGCCGCCGATGGCCGGCATCACGCTCGACGATCTCGACCTGCGCATTCTCGCGATCCTGCAGGACGACGCATCGGTATCGAATCTGCAACTGGCCGAGCGTGCGCTGTCGTCGCCGCCGACCTGCATGCGCCGCGTGCGGCGGCTGACGGAGGCGGGCGTGATCCGCCGCCAGGTCGCGGTGCTCGATCCGGTCGCGATCGGCACGGCGGTCACGGCATTGATCGAGATCAGCCTCGACCGGCAGACGGCCGAAGACTACGACGCGTTCGAAGCCTACGTGTGTGCAGAGCCGGCGGTCACGCAGTGCTACCGCGTGTCGCCGGGGCCGGATTTCGTGGTGGTGGCCGATCTGGCCGACGTCGCCGAATACGACGCGTTCGCGCGGCGGCTGTTCACCGGCGCATCGAACGTGCGCAACGTGCGGACGTTCTTCTCGACGCATCGCGCGAAGTTCGAGGCGAACGCGCGGGTCGCGCATGCGATGCGCAAGCGCGCATAGCGTGAGGTGAACGCGTCATTCGTCTTACGTCACACCGTTGCGCCCGCATCGGCCAGTTGCAGCGGCTTCCCGTATCCGAAGCAATGCGCGGGCTCCGGAAACACGCGGTGCCGCACGTCATGCGCGTACTGGCGGATCGCGTCGCGCATCACCGCATTCGCATCCGCGTAACGCTTCACGAAGCGCGGCGTGTACGCATCGAATGCGCCGATCATGTCCTCGGTCACGAGCACTTGCCCGTCGCACGCGGGCGATGCGCCGATGCCGATCGTCGGGATCGTCAGCGTTCCGGTCAGGTGGCGCGCGAGCGCCTCGGCAGTGCCTTCGATCACGACGCTGAACGCGCCGGCCCGTTCGGCAGCACACGCGGCGTCGAACACCTGCGCGGCCGAAAGCGGGTCCATCCCCTGCGCGCGAAAACCGCCCGTCGCGTTGGCCTGCTGCGGCATGAGGCCGACATGCGCCATCACCGGAATGCCGCGCTCGGTCAGGAAGCGGATCGTATCGGTCATCTCGCAGCCGCCTTCGAGCTTCACGGCCTGCGCGCCGGTTTCGGCGAGCAGCCGCGCGGCGGAGCGGTACGCCTGCGCGGGCGATTCCTGGAACGTGGAGAACGGCAGGTCGACGACGACGCACGCCTGCGCGGCGCCGCGCACGACGGCCGCGCCGTGTGCAATCATCATGTCGAGCGTGACGCGCAGCGTATCGGGCATCCCGTACAGCACCATGCCGACGGAGTCGCCGACGATGATCACGTCAGCCACGTCGTCGACGAGTTTTGCCATTGGCGCGGAATACGCGGTCAGCGACACGAGGCTGCCGATCCCTTTGGTCGAGCGGATCGCGGTGACGGTCTTGCGGGTGGTGCGGGTATGAGCGCTCATGAACGGAAGCCGTGTGAAAGAAGAGCCGCCACGGTAGCATCGCGCTCGTTCGTGCAATGACCTTCGGAGGACGTCTTATGTTGCTGGCGGGACAACCCGGCGACCCATACGCAGTGCCGCCGATGGCGCGCCTGCCGAGGCCGCTATACGTGCGCGCCTTCGGGATTCCCGGCAACGTGAGCGTCGATGCGCACAGTCATCCGTGGGCCCAGCTAATGTATGCGACGAGCGGCGTGCTCGAGGTGTCGACGCCGTCGGGCCGGCAACTGCTGCCGCCGCACTATGCGATGTGGATTCCGCCGCACGTGCCGCATGCGGTATCGACGCGCGATTGCGTCGCGTTCCACAGCCTGTATCTCGATGCGGCGATCGCACGGCGCGACATGAACGACGATTGCACGATCCTCTGCATGACGCCGCTGCTGCGCGAGCTGGTGATTGCGACTCGCGAATTGCCGGTGAATTACGACGAGACGGGGCCGGACGGTGCGCTCGTGTGCGTGATCGCGGACCGGATCGCCCGCATGCAGCCCGCGCCGCTCACGGTGCCGCTGCCGCGCGATCCGCGCCTGCTGAAAATCGCGCGCGCATTGCATGCGGCGCCGGGCGATACGCGCAGTCTCGACGAATGGGGCCATCAGGTCGGCGCGACGCGGCGCACGCTGTCGCGGCTGTTCCGGCAGGACACGGGGCTGTCGTTCACCGAATGGCGGCAGGCCGTGCGGCTGCTCGCGTCGCTGCCGCTGCTCGACGCGGGCGAGCCGATCGGCACGGTGGCCGCACGACTGGGTTACGACTCGACGTCGTCGTTCATCGCGCTGTTCCAGGCGAAATTCCGCGTGACGCCCGGCGCGTATGCGAAGCGTGAAGCGCGTCGGCCGCTGTTGAGCGCGTGACGCGCGGCATGCGTCAGAACCCGAGCGTCTGCTGCACCGGATGATGCTCGCCGCGCGCGAACCCGGCGCCTTCGAGCGACAACAACGCGCGTTTCCGTTCAATCCCGCCCGCATAACCGGTCAGGCTGCCGGACGCGCCGATCACGCGATGGCACGGCACCATGATCGACACCGGGTTGCGGCCGACCGCGCCGCCGACGGCGCGCGCTGCACTCATCGGCAGCCCGACGCGTTCGGTGATGTCGCCGTACGACACGAGCTCGCCGAACGGAATCGCGAGCAGTTCCTTCCACACGCTGCGCTGAAACGCGGTGCCGCGCAGATGAATCGGCACCGAGAAGGTTTCGCGCGTGCCGGTGAAATAGTCGGCGACTTCTTCGGCAACCTTGCGCGCGAGCGGCGGCACGTTGCGCGCGTCCGCATCCGGCGCGATTGCCAGCGACGGATAGTATTTCTGGCCGACGAAGAACAGGCCCGTCAGCGCATCGTCCTCGATACGAATGGCGATATCGCCCAGCGGGCTCGGAATCAGATGAGCGAGAGTCATCGCGAAGCTTCTCCATGAAGGCGCCACACATGCAGTGCGGCATACGCGCGCCACGGCGCCCAACGCGCCGCATCGGGCGCGGAAGACGCGGATGACGCGGATGACGCGGATGACGCGATGCGCGGGCGTTCGGCGGCGACGCGCGGCGCAAGCCACGCGTCGTCGGCGGGGAACGCGTTCGGCCAGGCCATCGCACGCATCGCGACGTACTGCACCGCGCGTTCGTCGAAGCCGGACAGCGCGCGCAACGCGGCGAGCGTCGCATCGAGCGGCGCCATCGGTTCGAGCGCGAGCGTGCCGTCTGCAACGACGCGCGCCAGTGACACGATCGCCCGCGCGGCCTCGCGCGTCACGCCGATCGCTTCGAGCGCCGCCGGCGGCGCGACCGCCAGTATCGCAGCCGAAGGCAACGCATGCGTGAGCCCGGGCGCGGCGTTGGCGACCGGCGTACCGAAGCGTTCGGCAACACGCGTCAGCACCGGGCCTGCGTGCGTCGCGGCCAAATGCTCGCCCGCGAGCGCACGGATCGCGATCTCGAGCCCGTCGAACGCGCCGGGTACGCGCAGACCGGGCGAACCGTCCGCGAGTTCGCCGAGATGTGCATCGATCACGTCGGGGCGGCTGTCGAGATCGAACAGCCGCCGCACGCGCGCGAGCACGGCCGGCACGACGGGCGTCAGCGCGGGCGACACGGTGACTGCGAGCGCGAACCGCTGCGGCACGTGCGTGACGGACAGCCAGCCCGTCACATGACCGCTGCCGTTCGGCAGTGCGACGACGCGCGCATAGCCCTGTGCGTCGATCCGCTCGACGCCGTCGATCTGCCGCTGCGCGAGAAAGCGCATCAACTCGGGCCACGCGAACGGCGGCCGGTACGGCAGCGGGAACGTCATGTCGCCGCCGGCCGCTGCGCCGGCGCCCTTGCGCAGGCGCAGCGGATTGAGGCTGTAGCGTTGCCGGAACAAGTCGTTCAAGCGCCGCACGCTGCCAAACCCGGCGGTCGACGCGACGACGGCCACCGGCAGCGCGGTATCGGTCAGGAGGCGCTTGGCCATCAGCAGCCGGTGCGTCTGTGCGAACTCGACCGGCGAGACGCCGAACTGCGCGGCGAAGATCCGGCGCAGGTGGCGCTCGGTCACGCCGACGCGCTGCGCGAGCGCGTTGACCGAGCGCTCGTTCAGGAAACCGTCCTCGATCAGCGTGGCGGCCGCGTCGGCGAGATTGCCGGACAGGTCGAGCAGCCCGTGGCCGGGCGCGAGCTCGGGCCGGCAGCGCATGCACGGCCGAAAGCCGGCTTTCTCCGCGGCGGCGGCGCTCGCGTAATAGCTGCAGTTGCGCGCCTTCGGCGGTTTCACCGGACAAACGGGGCGGCAATACACCCCCGTCGTGGCCACGCCGACGAAGAACCAGCCGTCGAAGCGGCGGTTCCGCGAAAGCAGGGCTGCGTAGCAGGTGTCGGGATCGAGGCGCATGCGACGACTGTAAACCATCGTCGCCGCCGATTCTGGCCGGAATCGGACCTGTGTCTCGGCGCTCGGGTTCGCGTCATGCCCCCGTTTTGCCCGCGGGAAAATTCCGGAAAAACGGTTAATGCCAATCTGCGAAACAGTCGTCTCTTTTTGCGCGGCCAAATTCGAGATGACTCATCGAAATCCCCGACTGACACGGCACCGGCCCACGCCCTATTCTTTGAAAAACGTTTTCCACGAGACTCGACGGGCAATCGGCCGCGCCACGAAAGGGGCGGGCCGCCGCCCGTCCCGGCGCCCGTCGCCGGTCACGGACAGGCAACAAACTGCGGCGCGACGGGCGCGGCCGCGCATCGGAGACACTCATGCAATCTGCCGTCGTCGGCGCGGTGCGCGCCGCCGCCAGCCGCTACCGCTGGACCGTCTGTGCGCTGCTGTTCTTCGCGACCGTCATCAACTACATGGATCGCCAGATCCTCGGCCTGCTCGCGCCGATGCTCCAGCACGACATCGGCTGGAGCCAGGTGCAGTACGGCCGCATCGTGATGGCGTTTTCCGCGTTCTACGCGATCGGCCTGCTTTGCTTCGGTCGCATCGTCGACTGGCTCGGCACGCGCATCTCGTATGCGGTCGCGATGCTGGTATGGAGCATTGCGGCGATGCTGCACGCAATGGTCGGCTCGGTGATGGGCTTCGCGGCGGTGCGCGCGTTGCTCGGGATCGGCGAGGGCGGCAACTTCCCGGCCGCGATCAAGACCACGGCCGAATGGTTTCCGCGCCGCGAACGCGCGCTCGCCACCGGCATCTTCAACTCGGGAGCGAACATCGGCGCGGTGTTCGCGCCCGCGATCATCCCGGCGATCGCGGTGGCCTACGGGTGGCGCGCGGCGTTCGTGATCGTCGGCGCGATCGGCATCGTGTGGCTCGCGGTGTGGCTGGTGCTCTATCGCACGGCCGACACGCGCGCGCTCGCCGAGGCATACGACGAGCCGCGCGACGAAGTCGAAGCGCTCGACGCGGCGAACGTGAACGCCGGCGCGCCGCGCTGGGGCGAGCTGATCCGCAAGCGCGAGACGTGGGCGTTCCTGATCGGCAAGTTCCTGACCGACCCGGTGTGGTGGTTCTATCTGTTCTGGCTGCCGAAGTGGCTCAACGAGTCGCGCGGGATGGACATGCAGCATATCGGTCTGCCGCTCGTGTGCATCTATGCGCTGACGACGGTCGGCAGCATCGGCGGCGGCTGGCTGTCGTCGGCGTTGCTGCGCGCGGGCTGGAGCGTGAACGGCGCGCGCAAGACGGCGATGCTGATCTGCGCATGCTGTGTGCTGCCGATCGCGTTCGTGTCGCAGGTGCAGAACCTGTGGATCGCGGTGCTGATCGTCGGCCTCGCCGCGGCCGCGCACCAGGGCTGGTCGGCGAACCTGTTCACGACGGCGTCCGACCTGTTCCCGCGCCGTGCGGTCGCGTCGGTGGTCGGCATCGGCGGGATGGCCGGCTCGATCGGCGGCGTGCTGTTCTCGGAAGTGATCGGCCAGGTGCTGCAACGCACGGGTCACTACTGGGTGCTGTTCGCGATCGGCGCGCTGGCCTATCTGCTCGCGCTGGCGGTCATGCACGTGCTCACGCCGAAGATGAAGCCCGCGAAGCTCGACGCGTGATTGCATGTTGGCAAACGAACGCGCCGCCCGGAGGCGGCGCGTTCTCATGTGCGGGGCGCGCAAGCGCTGGGTGTCGCAGCGGGCGCGTGCGTCAGCCGACCGCGGCCGTCGATGCGCGCATGATCAGCCGCGGCTCGAACGTCGAATAGCTTGCGTCGGTGCGCCCGGCGAGCGCGTCGATCAGCTTCTGCATCGCGAGCTCGCCCATGTTCTCGCTCTGGATGTCGATGGTGGTCAGCGCGGGCGCCGCGTATTCGCCGTACGGCACGTTGTCGACGCCGGCGACCGACACGTCGCGCGGCAGCTGGAAGCCGAGCGACGCGGCTTCCTTCATGAAGCCGAGCGCGATCAGGTCGTTGTAGCAGATCACGGCCTGCGGACGCTGCGGTCCGAGCATCACGCGCGAGCACGCGCGCTCGCCGGCCTCGGCGGTCGGCGCATGGGCATCGTGCACGTCGAGCGTGAGGCCCGCCTCGGCGAGACAGTCGCGCGCGCCCTGGATCCGTTCGTCGTTCACGCGCGCCGGCCCGAAGCCGAGGTACGCGATGTGCGTATGGCCGAGATTGAGCAGGTGACGCGCGAGCATGTAGGTGGCGAGCCGGTTGTCGATGCCGACGCTCGGAATCGGCAGGCCGGGGCTGCGCCGCAGCAGCACGAGCGCCTTGTGCAGGTCGAGCATCCAGCCGGCTTCCTCGTCGGGCATCCGCGTGCTGACGATCAGCCCGTCGACGCGCTGCGCGAGCGCCTCGATCAGCGAGCGTTCGCGCGCCTGACTCTCTTCGGTATCGACGAGCAGAAGCGTGTAGTCATGCTGGAGCGCGACGCGGTTCGCGCCTTTGACGACGTTCGTGAAATACGGGTTGCTGATGTCGAGGATCACGACGCCGATGGTGCGCGTGCGTCCGGTGATCATCGAACGCGCGAGCGGGTTCGAACGATAGCCGAGCCGCTCGATCGCTTCCTTGAGCCGCGCCTCGACGGCCGGCGAGAAGCGCTGCGTGCCGTTAACGTACTTGGATACCGTCGCGACCGACACGCCGGCTTCCGCCGCCACGTCGCGGATCGTCGGGGAAATTTTTTTCATGAAGAGGGTAACGTTTTCGTTCCGTTGCCCCGGATTGTGGCAGAAAAAGCCGGCATCCGGCCACCGGCCCATATCGGGAAAGTTCGGATGGGTGCGAGCGGGTTCAAGCATTGACGGTCGGCTTTTGTCCCGCGTATAGTTGGAAAACGTTTTCCGCTTTCGGCCGATTCCACCGACTTCGGGCAACTTCCCGGACACCCTTCAGGACAGATTCAAGGAGACTCGATGAACGCCTCATCCACCGGCGCACGCAAGCCGTTCGGGCGCCTGCTGCTGACCGGCGCGGCCGGCAACCTCGGCCGCCAGGTGCGCGGCGCGCTGGCGAACTGGGCCGACGTCGTGCGCGTGAGCGACATCGCCGCGCTGGACGACGCGGCCCCGCACGAAGAAACCCGTGTCGTCGACCTGGCCGACCGCCCGGCGGTGATGGAGCTCGTCGACGGCGTCGACGCGATCGTCCATCTCGGCGGCATTTCGGTCGACGCGCCGTTCGACGATCTGGTCGATGCGAACATCACCGGCACGTACAACCTGTACGAAGCTGCGCGCAAGCACGGCGTGAAGCGGATCGTGTTCGCGAGCTCGAACCATGCGATCGGTTTCCATCCGGTCACGGAAGTGCTCGATGCCGATTCGCCGCTGCGCCCGGACAGTCTCTATGGCGTGACGAAGTGCTTCGGCGAGTCGCTGTCGCGCTACTACTTCGACCGCTTCGGGATCGAGACGGTGTGCCTGCGGATCGGCTCGTCGTTCGAGGCGCCGAAGAACCCGCGCATGCTCGTGACGTTCCTCAGCTATCGCGACTTCATCGAGCTCGTGCGCTGCTCGCTGCTGACGAACCGCGTCGGGCACGCGATCGTCTACGGCGTGTCCGACAACCCGGTGAAGTGGTGGGACAACACGAAGGCCGGCTTCCTCGGCTTCCGGCCGCAGGACAGCTCCGCGCAGTTCGAGGGGCTGTTCCCGCTCACCGCGCCAACCGCCGACTACGACGATCCCGCGCAGCGCTACCAGGGCGGCGGGTTCGTCGTCGGCGAGCCGATGGAGCGCAACGCGAAGTAAGCGCCGCGCACGGCGTGGCTCAGCGCAGGATGTCCGTCGCCTGGTGCCGTTCATCGACGCCGTCGATCAGGATCAACGGGCCGCTCGCGTGCCGCGCGCGTAGCGGCTGGATCTGCTGGTACGCGTCCGATTCGTACCAGGCGCGGGCAGTGTCGAGATCGGGAAACGCGATCGCGATCAGGTCGCCGCGCCACACGCCTTCGCGCACGTCGGGCCGCGCGCCGTGAATGACGAAATGGCCGTCGAACGGCGCGAGCGTGCCGTCGATGCGCTCGAGGTAGTCGACGATGTCGTCGCACATTTGAACGTCGTGCAGGTGGGCGATGGCGTAGGCGGTCATGGCGGGCTCCGTTGCGTCGATGCGATGTGTCGTCGATTCGTTGATCGATGCGGCCATGATCGGCGCGCGGGCGGCGCGCGTCGATTACCTGCGACGTAAGCAAATCCATCCGGCCGAGCGCGATGCCGGCCGAGCGCGTCACGCACGCTTGCGCATCGGCCGCGGGCGCGGCACCGCCTCGGGTGCCGGCGCCGACTCGGCCGCTTCCTTGCCCAGCTTGTCGAGCATGCGTTGCGCGGCGCCTGCGCAATCCACGCCGGCCGGCTTGCTCGCGATCTCGTCGATCAGCGTTTCGAGGCTGCGCCGGTTCTGCGCGAGCCGCTGTTCGAGCAGCGCGATTTCGTCGACCTTGTGCCGCAGCGCGTGCAGCAGTTCGTCGCGCGGCCAGTCGCCGAGATCGGGCGGCAGCAGCGCGCGGATCTCGTCGAGCGCAAAACCCGCGCGCTGCGCGCGGTCGATGATCGCGAGCCGCGTCAGCGCTTCCGACCCGTATTCCCGATAGCCGTTCGCCTGCCGGCGCGCCGGTTCGAGCAGGCCGCTCGCTTCGTAGAACCGGATGCGCGACGCCGCGATGCCGCTGGCGCGCGCCAGCTCGCCGATTTTCATGGGGTGCTCCAGGGGCTTGACCTTGAAGCTGACTTTAAAGTTATGGTTGGGCATCGTCAATCGAGGATGTCCACATGAAGCTGTTCGCGCCCCTCACACTGCCCAATGGCGCGGTGATTCCCAACCGGCTTGCCAAGGCCGCGATGGAGGAAAACATGGCCGATGCGGATCACGCGCCGTCCAACGCGTTGCTGCGCCTGTACCAGGCGTGGGCCGACGGCCGCGCCGGCCTGATCCTGACCGGCAACGTGATGGTGGACGGCCGCGCGATGACGGGGCCGAACGGCGTCGTGCTCGACAGCGACGCGCATCTCGACCGCTTCCGGCGGTGGGCGCAGGTCGCGCGCTCCGGCGGCGCGCACGTGTGGATGCAGATCAACCATCCGGGGCGCCAGATGCAGGCGGCGCTCGGCCAGACGACGGTCGCGCCGTCGGCCGTGCCGCTCGCGCTCGGCGCGCTGTCGAAGCAGTTCCCGGTGCCGAAGGAGATGACGGAAGCCGATATCGTCGACGTGCAGCAGCGCTTCGTGCGCGCCGCGCGGCTCGCCGAGCAAAGCGGCTTCACCGGCGTGCAGATCCACGCGGCGCACGGTTATCTGCTGAGCCAGTTCCTGTCGCCGCTGACGAACCGCCGGCAGGACGCGTGGGGCGGCCCCATCGAGCACCGCGCGCGGCTGCTGCTGGATATCGTCCGGGCCGTGCGCGCGACGGTGTCGCCGGCGTTCGTCGTATCGGTCAAGCTGAATTCGGCCGACTTCCAGCGCGGCGGCTTCAGCGCGGACGATGCGAAGCGCGTCGTCGAACTGCTGAATCCGCTCGGCGTCGATCTCGTCGAGCTGTCGGGCGGCAGTTACGAAGTCCCGGCGATGCAGGGTGAAGCGCGCGACGGCCGCACCTTGGCCCGTGAAGCGTATTTCCTCGAATTCGCGCGGGACATCACCGACGTCGCGGCCATGCCGCTGATGGTGACGGGCGGGATCCGGCGTCGCGCGGTGGCCGAGCAGGTGGTCGCCAGCGGCGTGGCGATGGTCGGCATCGCGACCGCGCTGTCGATCGATCCGAACCTGCCGCGCGACTGGCAGGCCGGCAAGGACAGCGCGCCGGCGCTGCAGCCGATCCGGTGGAAGAACAAGGCGCTGGGCGCGCTGGCGAACATGGCCGTCGTGAAGTTCCAGCTCGCGCGGTTGAGCGCCGGGCGGCGCACGCATCCGGGCGTGTCGCCGCTGCGCGCGCTGGTGTCGCAGCAGATGGCCGCGCAGTGCCAGACGCGGCGCTACCGCAAGTGGATGGCGGGGCGCGCGGCGCGTTAGGCGTGAGGGCGATGCGTCGTGCGGCCTGATGCCGGCTCAGACCGGATACGCATCGTCGACCTTCAGGTTCGCGAGCCGGAACAGCGTGCGCAGCGTCTGCGGATGAATGTCGCGGCGCGCGGCGAGCGACGTCAGCATGAAGTCGAGCACCTTCGCGTAACGCAGCAGCACGAGGCAGCGCGCGAGGTCCGCGTTGCCGCCGCGCATGCCTTCGGCGAAGTGGACCATCTGGGTCGACAGCGAGCGCGCCATCTCGAGTTCCATCTGCTGTTTTTCGGTCCATTCGAGCTGCGGCTGTTCGAGCAGTTTCGCGAGAAAGAGCTGGAACGACGCATCGGATGAGTTGGGCAGCGCATCCATGGGGAGCCTCGTTGCTTGCGTGGATCGTTCGGGCGTATCCGGTGGACGGATCCCGATCCGGTTCATGTCCGCGCCGACCGGTGACGCGGGTGTCACTGCAATGCGGATGCAGGTTTCGTACCAGCGGCGTGATCCGATTGTCGAGCAACGTTGACGCGGGGCGCGGCCGCGGTCATCGCGTCCCGCCGGTGCTGGCTTGCATGGAAAATCGACGAAGGGATTCATACGCCGCGCGTGGTCACGATCGACCGCACGTCAGGGCCCGGACGGATGAAATGCTTCAGCGATGTAACGTAACGCGGCGTTGAAACCGGTTGCGTGTTTCGGTCGACGGATCGCCGGAATGTCGCGACGCCTGTGTGTCGGCGGCGCCCCATGGCCTCGGGCGGCTGCGTGGCGCGCGCCGCGACCACGTCCGCCGCATCGTCGAGTGCCGCGACGCCTGCGCCGGATGTTTCATATCCGAGACGTTTTCGCGCGCGGCGATCCAGATGCATATGCAACGGACCTCGCCCGCGCGATCCAACTGGCCCTGCGAATAACCGGACAACTGTCCATGGGCAGCCGCGCCGTGTTTGCGAACAATCTCCGCATCATCCCTGCGAGGTTCGACATGAGCGTCCACGCCTTCTTCTCGGCCAACCTGCTGCTCGCCTACACGGCTTATTTCATCGGCACGGCCAGCCCCGGCCCGAGCAATCTCGCGATCATGTCGGTCGCCGCGAACCATGGCCGCAAGGCGGCGCTCGCGTTCGCGCTCGGCGTCATCTCGGGATCGATGTTCTGGGCGACGGTGGCCGCGCTGGGCGTGTCGGCGGCGCTGCTCGCATGGTCGAAGCTGCTGGTCGCGATCAAGCTGTTCGGCGGCGTGTATCTGCTGTGGCTCGCGGTCAAGTCGGGCCGCACCGCGTGGTCGGCCAGTGCGGCCGATACGCTGAAGGCGGCGCCCGAGCAGAAGCTGTCGCGCCTCTACGCGCGCGGCGCGATGCTGCACCTGACGAATCCGAAAGCCATCCTGGTATGGGTATCGATCGTCGCGCTGTCGTCGAACGGTGCGGGTGCGTCGCACGGCGCCGTCGTGCCGGGCTGCATCGCGATCGGTTGCGTGGTGTTCGGCGGCTATGCGCTGGTGTTCTCGACGGACGGCGCACGCCGGCTGTACGTGCGCGGCCGGCGTGCGATGGAAGCGTGTCTCGCGGTGGTGTTCGGCGTGGCGGGCGTCCGGTTGCTGGCGTCGAACGTATAGGGCGGCGCGTCGCGAAACGGCGGCGCGCGCATCGACGCGCTAACGTTCCCGGTCCGCGCGTGGCGCGCACGCGCAAGAAAGCCGCTGCACCGGCGCGGGCAGCGGCTTGTTCCGGGCACCGCGCTTCAGAAAATAAAGCCGGTGTTGATGAACTTCGAGTGGTGATCCGACACGATCGAATCGAGCAGCTGCTTGCTGCCCTCGGTCTGCTTGGCCGCGACCATCGAGCGGATCGAGAACGCGCGCAGCGCATCGGTCACCGACAGCGTGCCTTCCGCCGAGTCCTTGCGACCCGCGAACGGGAACACGTCCGGCCCGCGCTGGCACTGGCAGTTGATGTTCACGCGGCAGACCTGGTTCACGAGCGGATCGACGAGCGCGCCGATCTGCGCCGGATCGGAACCGAAAATGCTGACCTGCTGGCCGTGGTCCGACGTCGTCACGTAGTCGAGCGCGGTTTCCACGTCGTCGAACGTCGCGACCGGAATGATCGGCCCGAACTGCTCCTCGCGATACAGCTTCATGCCTTCGGACACCGGATAGACGACGGCCGGGTAGAACAGCGTCTTGCTGAACTCGCCACCCGAGTGGTTGACGACCTGCGCGCCCTTGGCCTTCGCGTCGTCGATCGCGTCGGTCATGTACGCGGTGCGATGCATGCCCGGCAGCGGCGTGATGCTGACGCCTTTCTCCCACGGCATGCCGATCTTCAGCTGTTCGAGCGCGGCGGTGAAGCGCTTCAGGAATTCGTCGACGATCGAACGGTGCACGAGCAGCATCTTCAGCGCGGTGCAGCGCTGGCCGTTGAACGACAGCGCGCCGAGCAGGCATTCCTTCACGGTGAGGTCGAGATCGGCGTCGGGCAGCACGATCGCCGCGTTCTTCGCGTCGAGGCCGAGGATCGCGCGCAGCCGGTGCGACTTCGGGTGCTGCTTCTTCAGGTGGTCGGCCACCTTGCTCGACCCGATCAGCGCGAGCACGTTGATCTTGCCCGACGCGAGCATGTGCGGCACGACCACCGCGCCCGGCGCGTAGATCGTGTTGATCACGCCTTTCGGGAACGCGTCGCGGAACGCCTCGAGCAGCGGCTCGAACAGCAGCGTGCCGTACTGAGGCGGCTTGAACACCACGGTGTTGCCCATCAGCAGCGCGGGGATCAGCGTCGCGAAGGTTTCGTTCAGCGGATAGTTGTACGGCCCCATGCACAGCACGACGCCGAGCGGCGTGCGGCGGATCTGGCCGATCGTGCCTTCCGCGATCACGAAGCGCGAGTTCGCGTTGTCGAGCTCCTTCAGCGCGTCGATCGTCTGCGTCATGTACGTGACGGTGCGATCGAACTCCTTCTGCGAATCGGCGAGGCTCTTGCCGATCTCCCACATGATCAGGTTCACGACCAGCTCGCGCTGCGCGACCATTCGCTTGATGAAGTCCTGCATGCACGCGATGCGCTGCTCGACCTTCATCGTCGGCCACTCGCCGCGGCCCGAGTCGTACGCGCGCACCGCGGCGTCGAGCGCCGCGTCGCTTTCCGTCTCGCCCATCACCGGATAGCTGCCGATCTCCATCTGCGCGACGCTGCCGTCCGGCTGGCGCACGCACACGGGCGACAGCACGGTCTTGGTCGTGCCGTCCCACGGGCGCAACTCGCCGTCGACCAGCGAGACGCGCTGATGGATCGGGGCGGCGAGCCGGAACTCGGCGGGGATGTCTTGATAGTCGGGAAACAGCTGCTGCAGGGAGGCGGAATCGGGCATGACGGTCTCGTTTGACAGGTGTCCGGGAAGGACGGGCGATGCGGAATCCTGAGCTGAATGATCCTCGATCCTTGAATCGGCATGATGACGCGCGCACGACGTGACGTCACGCGGCGTCACGCGACGGCATGGCCGAAACACGGACTGGAACCAGTTCCATTAAAAAGGAACGCCGAGCCGATTGCAACATTTACCGAACGCGATCGTTCGGTGCGTAAACGTTTTGTAGGATTGTTTCCAAATGCCGGAAATAAGCCGCTCGGTGCGTGCGCAAACGTTTCACGACGGCCGGTTTGGGCGGATAATGGCCACGCGCGGCACAGAAAAAATTGCCCCGGGACCTGAGAGAAAACATACGCAGTGAAGAAATGAGAGAAGGTGCCGCCGCGCTGCCGAAGCGAGGTCGGCTGCCCGGAGCGCCGGGTCGGGGTTGCCCGCCCGGCGCGCACCGGACCTGTCGCGGTGCGCCGCGATCATTCGACGTCTTCGTCATCCTCCGCATCGAGATCGTCTTCCTCCCCGTCCCGCCCCGGCGCCGCATACGCGCTAGCCTGTTCCAGCAACCACGCACGAAATGACTCCAGCGGCTTGCTGTGGCTGAGCTCCGTCGGATACACGAGGTAGTACGCCGAATCGCCGACCGTCGCCGCGTCGCACGGCACGACGAGGCCGAGCTGCTGCAGCTGTTCCTCGACGAAGAACTTCGGCACGAGCGCGATCCCGAGTCCGGCCGCGGCCGCGCTGATCAGCATCGTGTGGAGTTCGTAGCGCACGCCCTGCATCGTGCGGATGTCCTCGACGCCGTGCGTCTCGAACCATTGCGCCCATGCGCCGGGGCGCGTCGTCGAGTGCAGCAGCGGATACGCGAGCAGATCCTCCACGCGTTCGACCGGCCCGTCGAGCAGCGCGGGCGAGCAGATCGGCACGACTTCCTCGCCGAACAGATAGTCGGACGACGTGCCGGGCCAGGTCGGCTTGCCGTAATGGATCGCGGCTTCGAAGTGCGTGTCCTCGAACGAGAACAGGTCGGTGCGGCTGCCCATGTTCACGCGCACGTCCGGCGTGCGGTCGTAGAAGCTCTTGATGCGCGGGATCAGCCAGTGCGACGCGAAGGTGGGCAGCACGGCGAGCTCCAGGTAGCCGCCGCCGCTGCCGTGCGCGATGATCGACAGCGTGTCGCGATCGAGCGCCTCCAGCGCGCGCCGCACCTGCGTGCCGTATAGCTTGCCGGCGCGCGTGAGCACGACGCGCTGCTTCACACGTGCGAACAGCCGCACGCCGAGGCTCGCTTCGAGCGTCGCGATCTGCCGCGATACCGCGCTTTCGGTGAGGAACAGCTCCTTCGCCGCGTGCGTGAAGCTCTCGTGGCGCGCCGCGGCTTCGAAAGCCACGAGCGCGCCCATGTTGGGGATCTTGAATTTGCGCATGATTTTGTCTGACGAAGGAACCCGCCCGAAGCGGGCCGGCGGACGAGGGCGGGAACCGTGAATAATTCCAAAAACTCATCACGTGTCAATTTAATCTCGCTTTACGCCCGGCTGCAACCCTTTGAATAATGCATCCCACGCAAGGTCAGGCGCCCGTTGGGCGGCCGGCCAGCCGAGATGCCGGCACGTTTGCCGGTGGTCCCCCGACACGAGAATCCTGATGCGCAATCCGAATATCGAGAGCCTGCTGACGAAGCTGCTGGGACAGGCGAAGACCGACGCCCTGTTCGCGACCCTGAACATGCCGGCCATCCTCGACGAATGGGAAACCGACGTCGTCACGCGCGCGGAAATCGCCCAGGCAATGAACATGGCGCTGTTCGAAGGGCTGCTCGAACGTTCGGCGAACGGCCGCGCGTATACGGCCGAGGCAATCGAAAACGGCGGTTCCGTCTACTTCGACCACGGCGCGCTGCGCACGGTGCGCTGGCCGCACACGGGCGCGCTGCCGCCGGGCGAAGCCGCGTTCACGCGGATCCTGCGTCCGCTCGGCTTCCGCCTGAACGGCCGTTATCCGCTCGACAAGCTCGGCATGACCGGCCGCGCCTACGCCCATGAAGACGCACCGGACGAGATCGCGCAATTCTTCGTCAGCGAACTGCATCCGGAACGTTTCTCGAAGGAATTCCAGCAAGCCGTGACGAACGTCGTGAGCTCGTCGCGCGATCCGCTGTCGCCGGCGGCCGTCGCGCTGCTGTGGGAGATCGAGCGCGAAGGCTGGCTGTCGCTCGACGCCGCGCATGCGCTGCTGCCCGAGATCGTCGGCGCGTTCGCGCGCCAGCACGACCTGCCGAACGAACTCGACTACGAGACGCTGCTGCTCGAATCGGCCGAGATGGCATGGATCGCGACCGAAGGCAACGCGTTCAACCATGCGACCGATCGCGTGAACGACGTATTCAAGCTGTCCGACGACGAGAAGGCGAAGGGCCGGCCGATGAAGCCGGAGGTCGAGCGCTCGCGTTCGGGCCGCGTGTTCCAGACCGCGTATCGCGCCGACATCGTCGAGCGCGAGTTCCGCACGCGCGACGGCGGCACGGTGAAGCGCAACGTGCCGGGCTCGTTCTATGAATTCATCACGCGCCGTCGCACGTTCGACCAGGCGGCGCGTCGCTGGGTGACGGACCTGCGTTTCGATGCGGGCAACGCGCAGGGCATCTTCAAGATGACGGCGAACGCGGCGAAGTAAGCACGACGCACGCAAGACAAACGGGCCGGTGGCTGATGACAGCCGCCGGCCCGTTTGCGTTGCATGGGCGCCTCGCGCGTCAGAACAGATGCGTGACCAGGTAGAACAGCACCAGCACGCCGATCGGTATGCCCAAGAGCCATGCGATCAGATACTTGCCCATGTCGTTGTCCTCCGCGTGACCGCAACGCAGGACGCGTCGCGGCGGTGTGAGGAGACTGACGCGTTACAGCTCGCGATCGAACTCCTTCATTTGCTTCTCGGCTTCGTCGCGCGCGATCCCGTAACGCTCCTGGATCTTGCCGACCACATACTCCCGGTTGCCTTCGGCGACGGCCAGGTCATCGTCGGTCAGCTTGCCCCACTTGGCCTTCAGCTTGCCCGACAACTGCTTCCACTGACCCTTGATCTTGTCTTCGTTCATGGTGTGCTCCTGTCGTAAAGGGAGAAAAGTGCGGCGCTAGGCCGCGTGACACCTCAGGCCTTCGCCTTCAGGCCGGATGCGTCGACGTGCTTCACGCCCTTGACCGAGCGTGTCACGGCGATGGCTTTCTTTACAGCGATCTTCGAATGCAGCACGCCCGTCAGCGTGACGACGCCGTCCACCGTCTTCACGTCGATGTCCGTGCTCTTCACCCCTTTGGTGGTCGCGAGTTCGCTCTTCACCTTGGTCGTGATCCATGTATCGGTCACGGGCTGGTCCGATTCGGCCTTCATGGATTTCTCGGTCGACGACGCCTGTGCGTGCACGTTCGTGAGCGGTGCGGCAGCGAGCAGGAAGGCCGCGCTGACGGCGAGCAGCGTCGAAAGGTGCGAGGTCTTGTTCATTGATGTTCTCCTTCGATTGGCGTGAGTGAATGAATGTGAATGGGGATCGCGCGGCGAGTTATCGCGCGATCGGCGTGTCGTAGCCGGGCTCGCGCGGCGGCATGTCCGGGCGCGGCACGTCGGGCGGCCGTGGCACGGGTGGATCGGTGCCAGGCGACGGTTCGGGCGGATGGTCCGGAGCCGGTTCGGGCCGCGTCGGATCAGGTGTCTGATGCAGCTTCATCGGGTGGTCCTCCTCTGCTGTAGGTCAGCGCGTGAGCGCCGATGCAGTACCAGCGTACCGGCGCGAACGCACGCACACATCGCGCAAATTCACCGGGTTGCCTAGTGCGTTTGCACGGGGACGGAACGGGCGCGCGGGAACGGGAAATGCGCCGACAGACGGCGATGCGGAAGGACAGGCGCGGGTGCCGCGCTGCGCGCGGCTTGGCGGGATAGCGCACGCTGGCGGCGCGGCACGCGAATGTACTATTGCGCGTGATGCATCCGCGCGTGCCGAGCGCATCGGCGGCACGCGACCATCGCGACAACGTGCCGGGCCGGCGCATGTCGGCGCCTCATGGCGCGGATGCGGCCGAACCGGCAACCATGCAGACGACGTGGACGACCCTTCAATGGACGATCGAGTAAACGAACAGACGCTCAAGTCGCATACCGACCGGCGTCAGCTGTATCAGATCATCGCGGGGCTCACCGAAGGCGTGATCCTCATCGAACCCGACCAGCGCATCGTGTGGGCGAACGAGGCCGCGCTCGCGATGCACGGCGTCACCGAGCTCGACGCGCTCGGCGCGGACGTGACCGAGTATCGCGAGCGCTTCCGGCTGCGCTACCGGAACAACCATCCGGTGGGCGACGGCCACTATCCGATGGACCGCGTGATCGCGGGCGAGGAGTTCAGCGACGTGACGGTCGAAGTCGAATCGGCCGCCGACGAGAACGTGAGCTGGGTTCACCGGATCCGCAGCCTCGTGCTGACGAACGCCGCCGGCGAGCCCGACTGTCTCGCGCTCGTGCTGCACGACGCGACCGAATGGGCGAGCGCCGAGGAGCGCTTCGAGCTCACGTTCAACGCGAACCCGGCGCCGGCCGTGATCTGCCGGCTCGACGACCTGCGCTACGTGAAGGTCAATCAAGGCTTCCTCGACATGACGGGCCACGCACGCGACGACGTGCTCGGCCGCTCCGTCTACGAAGTCGATGTGCTCGATCAGGCCGAGCAGCGCGAGCTCGCGATCGAGCGGCTCGGCGAGGGCGCGACGATCCCGCAGATGGAGGCCGTGCTCAAGCGCGCGGACGGCGGCACGAAGGCGGTCGTCGTCGCCGGGCAGCCGATCGACATGAACGGCGAAGCGTGCATGCTGTTCACGTTCATGGATCTCGAGCCGCGCAAGCAGGCCGAGCTCGCGCTGCGGCAGAGCGAGGAGTGCTTCGCGAAGGCGTTCCGGATGGCACCGGTCGCGACCGCGATCGTCACGGCCGACCGCTTCGAGCTGCTCGACGTGAACGATGCATTCGTCGGGATGGCCGGCCATGCGCGCGACGATCTGCTCGGCAAGTCCGCGGACGAGATCGGGCTGTGGGCCGAACGCGGCGCGCGCCAGCGGATCGACAGCGAACTCGCGCGCGACGGCAACGTGCGCAACGCGGACGTGCAGATCCGCACGCGCGATGGCGACGTGCGCGACTGCGTGGTGTCGGCCGAACCGGTCGCGATTCACGGGCAGGATTGCCTGCTGATCGCGTTGCTCGACATCAGCGATCGCAAGCGTACCGAGATGGAGCTCGTCTACGCGATCGAAACCGCGATGCAGGATGCGTCGTGGTTCAGCCGCACGCTGATCGAGAAACTGGCGAACGTGCGGCGCGCGAATGCGCCGGACGCGGGCGCGCAGCTATCGGATCTCACCGCGCGCGAGCGTGACGTGTTCGACCTGCTGTGTCACGGCCTCGCCGACAAGGAGATCGCCGGCCGCCTCGGGCTCGCGCCGAACACGGTCCGCAATCATGTCGCGACGATCTACGCGAAGCTCGACGTGCATAGCCGCGGCGAGGCGATCGTGTGGGCGCGCGAGCGCGGGATCGTCGGCGCGGCCGACGCGAACGGCGCGCGCGGCGAGAAGGGTGCCGACAAGGGCGGCGCGAACGGCAAGGACTGACGACGCCCGGGCGCAGGCCGTCTCCCCCATCGGTGCGAATGCACCATGCAGGCTGGTGCATCCGCATCTGCCGCGCGCGGCGCGCGGCTGCGATCCTGTCCACTCGGCGGTGCGGCGCGGGCTGCGGCACCGTCGGCTCTCTCCCCAATTCATTGCAGGAGACGACCATGGACAGGAATCGCATCGAAGGCAAGCTCAAACAACTGAAGGGTTCGGTCAAGGAAGCACTCGGCAAGGTGACGGGCGACCGCGAGACGGAGGCGGAAGGCGTGGCGGAACAGCAGGCCGGCAAGATCCAGGAGAAGGCCGGCGAGGCGGCCGACGAGGTGCGTCGTCATACGGGCACCGACCGGCACTGAGCGCCATTGACCCATCGCGTGATGCGTCGACACCGCATGACGCAGCGATGATGCTCGATCGACATCACCCCACGCAGCCTTGATTTGAAGGCACGTGCACGCGTCCCGCCCGATGTTTCTCCTTCCCGGTCCGCCGTCGCGCGGGCCGGCGCCGTCGACACGCATGGAACTTGATGACAATTCCTCACTACATAGTTCCGATATTTCGTTTGCTGCACGCGTATTGGCTACCCACAATCGGTTCACCTCTTTCGCGCTGACAGGTTCTTCGGAGACGGAACCGCGGTGATCGACCGGCAGGCGTTGCGCCTTTGGTGCAGCCCCGGCGACAGCAGAATTCACCGGCACGCGGGAGGTCGCCGCCGCGCGATGGTCGCGCGGCGCACCCGACCCATACAAGAAGGATTGGCCGATGACGTTCCGCATTCGTTCGCTTTCCGGCATTGCACTGACCGCCGCGATCCTCGCGTTCCAGACGGGCGTGGCCCACGCGCAGGAGGCGGTCATCAAGGTCGGCGTGGCCGTGCCGCTGACCGGCGGCGGCGCCGCTTACGGCAAGGACATCGAGAACGGCGTGCGCATGGCCGTCGACGAGGCGAACGCCGCGCATACGACGATCGGCGGCAAGCCGGTGAAGTTCGTCGTCGCGTCGCAGGACGATCAAAGCGATCCGCGTATCGGCGTACAGGCCGCGCAGCAGCTGACCGACGCGCAAGTGGCAGTCGTGATCGGCCACTTCAATTCGGGCACGACGCTGCCCGCGTCGAAGATCTACGCGAAGGCCGGCATTCCGATGATCACGCCGTCGGCGACCAATCCCGACATCACGCGCGCCGGGCTCGGCACCGTGTACCGCGTGATCGCCACCGACGCGCAGAACGCCGGCAACGCCGGCGCCTATGCGGCGAGCGTGACCAAGGCGAAGCGCATCGCGATCATCGACGACCGCACCGCGTTCGGCCAGGGCGAAGCCGACGAGTTCGAGAAGGCCGCGAAGGCGAACGGCGGCACGATCGTCGCGCGCGAATTCACGAACGACAAGGCCGTCGACTTCAGCGCGCAGCTCACGAAGATCAAGAGCACGAACGCCGACCTGGTGTTCTTCGGCGGCCTCGACGCGCAGTCCGCGATGCTGGTCAAGCGCATGCGCCAGCTCGGTATCCGCGCGCAGTTCCTGGCGGGTGGCGGCGTGATGAACGCGAACTTCATCAAGCTCGCCGGCAACGCGGCCGAAGGCGCGTCCGTGTGGGAGTACGGTCAGCCGCTGTCGCGTCTCGCGAAGGGCAAGCAGTTCGAAACGAAATTCAAGCAGAAGTACGGCGTCGACATGCTCGCGTATGCGCCGTTCGCGTATGACGCGACGTGGATCGCGATCAACGCGATGCAGAAGGCGAACTCGACGAAGCCGGCCGATTTCAACGGCGCGCTGAAGGGCACGCGCTACGACGGCATCACCGGCACGATCGCGTTCACGAACACGGGCGACCTGAAGAACCCGAGCTCGACGCTGTATGAAGTGAAGAACGCCGCGTGGCAGCCCGTCACCACGCAAACGGCGGACTGAATACCCGAACGCGCGCGGACTTTCGCGGCGACGCCCAACGTGCTGAAATACCCAAGGCGATCGGATGCGATCGCCGCGCATGTCGGGGCGATTCGCCGGGCGGTCCGCACGCACGACGCCGCGCGCGACGCGGCACGAACAACCTTCGGGCGCGGCCGGCTGGCCGCGCCTTTCACGTGCAACTGGAGTCAGTCGTGAGTTCTCAAGTCGTCATCGTCGGCGGTGGTGTGATCGGCAGCTCGATCGCCTATTTTCTGCGTGCTACCGATCCGACGGTGTCGGTGACCGTCATCGAACGCGATCCGACCTATGCGAGGTCGTCGTCGGCGTTGTCGGCCGCATCGATTCGCCAGCAGTTCTCGACGCCGCTGTCGATCGAGATGTCGCTGTTCGGGATCGACTTCCTGCGCACGATCGGCGAGCGGCTCGAGGTCGACGGCACGCGGCCGTCGATCGATCTGCATGAAGGCGGCTACCTGTTCCTCGCGACGCCGGCAGGCGATGCGACTCTGCGCGAGAACCATGCGCTGCAGACGAAGCTCGGCGCCGATATCCGCTTGATGGATCGCGATGCGCTGCGCGCGAAGTTTCCGTGGCTGAACGTCGACGATCTCGTGTCGGGCGCTTATGGCGTCAGCGGCGAAGGGTGGTTCGACGGCTACGGGCTCGTGCAGGCGCTGCGCAAGAAGGCGCAGGCATTGGGCGCGCGCTACGTGCCGGCCGACGTGACCGGCGTCGTTCGCGACGGTCGCAAGGTGACGCATGTGATGACGAGCGACGGCGAGCGCTACGCGTGCGACACGCTCGTCAACGCGGCGGGCGCATGGACGCGCACGCTGTCGTCGATGATGGGCATCGACATTCCCGTGTATGCGCGGCGTCGCAGCATCTTCAACGTGTCGTCGCCGGCGCAGCTCACCGGTTGTCCGCTGCTGATCGATCCGACGGGCGTGTATTTCCGGCCGGAAGGGCGCACGTATATCTGCGGGACGTCACCGAGCCCGGATCGCGATCCCGACGATCTGCCGCTCGACGAGGTCGATCACGACCTGTTCGACGAAGTGATCTGGCCGACGCTCGCGAATCGCGTGCCGGCGTTCGAAGCGCTGCGCGTGGAGAACTGCTGGTCCGGGTACTACGAGTACAACGTGTTCGATCACAATGCGATCATCGGGTATCACCCCGAGCTCGATAACGTCGTGTTCGCGAACGGCTATAGCGGGCATGGGCTGCAGCAGGGGCCCGCGACCGGGCGTGGGGTGAGTGAACTGATTCTGGGCGGGCGGTATGAATCGCTCGACCTGTCGTCGCTCGGCTGGGAGCGCGTGCTCGAAAACCGGCCGATCGTCGAAAAGAACGTCGTGTAGCGCGGCGTGACCGCCCGGTGTGGGGTGGGCGGGATTCTCCTTGTGTCTCAATCTGATTGGCCCGGCTTTGCCGGGCTTTTTTTGTTCTTCGGGGATTATGGGTGGGGCGGGGGCGGTCGGCATTCGGGCAGTAGCGGACGGTCGCTATTGCGAATACTCGAAGAAGCTCAGTTGCACGCATGCGCTTCATGCCAACAGACCGGGTTCGGCCATATACGGTCACCCGCCCGGACCATCCCCTCGACATTGACGCGTCCGGTCCTCATCCATGAGCGGCCGTTCGTTTGGCGACGATGCAAGTCGCTTCATCTGCCTATGCGCGCGACTTTTCTTTGCGTCCAATTCCTCTTACGTGACTATTGGCAGCTAGTGCGGCTGCTATTGATCTGCGCGTTCGAACCGTTCTCAGACCGTTCGTGAAAATTTGAAGCGGCTTAGGGTTTCCGAGCTTGTTGCCACCTACTACATTGACTAAAAAAAAGTGCTCGCCACTCAACTCTTCCTGTCTGATTCGTCGGCGGCGACCCGAGCCCTCTCAAACAGCAATGTCATCGTGACCGGCCGCACTGCTGGGCCGCCCAGCACCACCGCTTTTGACGATCTCGCATGAGGTGTGTCCTTCGCCGTGCGAGGGAGGTCATCATGTGTCACAAGCAGCTAATATCCGCATGCCTGCTAGCGGCCCTCGCATCCGCTCCGACCCTTGCCCAACACGAAAACCACGCCGCTGCGGAACCGGGGGGCGGGAAGTTCGGCACCGTGAAGTTCCCCACGTCATGCAGCCCTGCGGCACAAGTCCAGTTTGAGAAGGCACTGGCGATGCTGCATTCATTCTTTTACCCTTCGACGCTCAAGGCGTTCGAGGCCGTGACCCAGATCGATCCGCAATGCGCCATCGCCTATTGGGGCTTGGCTATCGCCCAGCGGCCCAACCCCCTGGTCCCACCCTTTGACGAGACGGCACTCAAGCGCGGATGGGACGCAACGGAGCAGGGCTTGGCGCTGGGTCCCAAGACCGAACGGGAACGCGAATGGCTGCTGGCAACCGAGGTGTTTTACAAAGACTACGACAAAATCCCCCAAAGTCAGCGCACGTTGGCATACGAGCACGCGATGGCGCGCTTGACGAAGAAGTATCCCGACGACACCGAAGCCGCGATTTTCTACGCGCTCGCACTCAACGAGGCTGCGCTGCCCAGCGACAAGACGTATGCCAATCAACTCGAGGCTGCAGCGATCCTGGAGAAAATCTACCGTGTGCAGCCCGACCACCCCGGTGTCGCACACTATTTGATCCACAGCTACGACTACCCAGCGCTCGCCCAGCGCGGGCTGCCGTATGCCAACCAATACGCGCAGATTGCCCCGGCGGCGCCGCACGCCCTGCATATGCCCTCGCACATCTACTCGATGCTTGGCATGTGGGACGAATCCATCAAATCGAACCAGGCAGCGCTGACGGCGATGCAGGAAGAAACTGCCAGAAGCTGGCCAGGCGCCACCCACGGTGGGGCGCCCCATTCATGGGATTTCATGGAGTATGCCTATCTACAACTGGGCCAGGACGCGCATGCAAAACAAGTCCGCGATGAGGCCAACGCTGCGACGAAATTTCCATTTGACCGACTGGCAGTCTATACGGCGCTGGCTGCCATCCCGGCGCGCTATGCGCTCGAGCGCGGTGACTGGCAAGAGGCTGCCACGCTCGAGCCGCGTGGCAGCCGCTGGCCGCAAGCCGAGGCAATCACGTATTTCGCCCGCGCGCTAGGCTGCGCTCGCAGCGGCAAGGTGGACATGGCGCAGACCAATCTCGATATGCTCGCGCAGCAGCGTGCGAAGCTCGAAGCGGCCAAGCAGCCATACTGGGCCGAGCAGGTCCAGATTCAAATCCAGGCCGCCTCGGCGTGGCTGGATCATGTCCAGGGCAAGGACGATCAGGCGCTGAAGCAGATGCGCGCCGCGGCCGACCTGGAGGACAGCACCGAAAAGCAGGTCGCGATGGAGAACCGGCTTTACCCGATGCGCGAACTGCTGGGCGAGATGTTGCTCGATCTGAAGCGACCTGCCGATGCGCTGAAGGAGTACGAGGCATCGATGCAAGCAACCCCCAACCGCCTGCGCGGCCTGTATGGCGCAGCGAAGGCGGCAGACCTGGCGCAGGATAAACAGAAGGCGCAGCTCTACTATGGGAAGCTCGTCGCGCTTACGCAAAACGCAGATACGGTCCGGACCGAGGTACGCGTGGCCAAGCTGTACCTTGACCAGCATTAGGGCGGCCAGCGTTGGCCGCTTCACCCTTGAAAGCTGCCGCTGAGGTAGCGTCGTGTCGAACGTCGGCAACGGGTCGACTCCGGTCCGCTGATGATCTGCGAGCGCGAGCACGGATTAGGGGTGGGCTTGCCCAATCGCGCTCGCATGGGCGCGACCACCACGGCTGCGATCACTCTCGAAAGGACGGATCAAGCCCCTCGACCAATCGCATCAGCGCATAAAGTGCCCTTGCTTCATGACCCGCGTGCAAGTACTCGAACTGTTGCGCCGCGTGTTCACAAACAGCGGGTGCCGGTAAGGTCCAGTTGTTGATATTGCCTATCGGCGTGTCAAAGTGCGGGCCGAAGGGCAAACAGCCCCGGCGTGAAACACACATGAAACCGGGGCTGTCGGGTACGTCAATGCAGTTGTCGCTTTAGATCGGAAAGTTCCGAATGCATCGTACTTACTGCATTCGTGATCTTGGCATCAAGACTGCCGGCCTGTTGGCAAGCACGCTCTGCACGATCACCGATTCGTTCGAGATCGTCGACGCATTGCCGAATACGATCTTCATCGTTGGACGCCATGAGCTTCTTCGCCGATTTGCATTCCTTGTCCAACTCATCCACCCAGTTGATCAGGTCCTTTGGAATCGTCCTGTCGGCGTGACAGGTACGTGATGCCTCGCTCACGGTTTGCTGCAGATGGGTAAAGCGCTTTTGGATTTCACTGGCTTGCAACATGATGAACTCCTCCTTGAACGTCGGTTCCAGATGAGCTCAGGCAGCAGATAACTCCGGCGTCGCCTGTGGTATCGCCAGTCGCTCGCTTCAATCGGCCGGCGGCAACACTGCATTGCATCAAAGCTGCAACCGAGCCCGCGGAACGTGGAAGTTCTAGTGTAGGCCACTACCGCAGGGAGTACTAATCCGGGCAGGCCGCCAGGATGCGACATCGACGTGACACTCCGTGCACCGCCGACGGCGCAGGCTGATTGCTCGAGGCAATATCTCCTGTGCGCTCGCGCCCTGTGAGCTGCAAGGGCTGCAAAGGCTCCTTACCCCGAATACGCATGGCCTTGGATGCCGGACTCGTCGTCCCATCGGTAAGCGATCGATAAAAGACAGAAACCGGCCATCTCCGGCCGTTCGCGCGCGCTGCCGAGCGGGCATTTAAATGTCCTGTCCTATCTGCTTGGCGGACGCTCGCCACAGTGTTCAATTTGTCGCGTTGCCGATCATTGCGAACATCGCCCCGAAGAAGTCAACGTGACCGGCTCGACTGAAGGCTTCGTTTCAAGCTTGATCCGGGGGAATACAACCGAAACTGCTGGCAAAAGCGATATCAGCGCGAGGCCTGACGCGACATAGACGAACGCCTTCTACCAATGCAGCGTGCTGTCGGGCAACTTTGCGCCCGTCCACACGAAGGCAAGCAACGCGCCATTGATGGCGACGAGAAAGCCGGCCATCGCGTCAAGTACCGTGACCCACTTCCGTGAAAACTCACTGGCGCCGCTCATGCTGCTCGCGAGGGCACATCCCAACGCCACCACATAGCTCCGTCGACTCGTCGCAGAACACGCTTGCTTCCCTCCTTTATCCGTCGGCCAAGAAAAAGATAAATTTGCGCTGAATCTGTGCGCTCAAACCAGCATCGACTGCTGGGCGAAGATGCCCGCCATCGCGCCCTGCGATGATGCCTGGGTGACCGAGGGCAAGAGAGGCGTGGCAAGGTCGCCGGCGGCGTAGATGCCGGGCATGCTGGTTTGGCGGCGCTCGTCGACCTTAAGGGCGATGCCGACGGGCGTATCCACCGTGGCGAGGCCCAGCGATTCATGCAGATTTGCGGACGGCTTGTTGCGCGGATGGGCGAACAGGACGTCGACCGCGACATTGCGGCGGGTATCGAGATTGACGGTGGTGATACGGCCCTGGTGATGGGCGATCTCGACGATCCGGCCATCGACGACAGGTATGTTGCGGCGCGCCAGATCGGCCTGGATATCGGGCGCAATGTCATGACCATCGGCGAAGACAGTCAACTTGTCAGTCCAATCGCGGAACAGCCTGACAGACTGGTGCGACTGCGGGCCGGACCAAACGAGGCCCCAATGCTGGCCGGCGACTTCAAAGCCGTCGCAATACGGGCAGGGCACGATGGACGTGCCCCAGCTTTCGGCAAAGCCCGGAACATCAGGCATCTGGTCGGCGACGCCATAGCTCAGGATCAGGCGGCGCGCCCTAAGGCTTTCGTTATCGTCAGTGACGACGCAGAAATCGTCGATGGCGCCAGACACGCTCTCGGCCCGGGCATCGACCAGCCTGATCGTTGGATAGCGCGCCAGCTGCTGCCGCGCCTCGACCAGGATGTCCAGCGGCGGCTTGTGATCGTGGCCGAGCAGGCCATGCGAGTGGCCGGCAAAGCGGTTGCGCGGCCGGCCGGTATCGAGAACGGTGACCTTGCGGCGGGCACGGCCGAGCTGCAGGGCGGCGGCGAGGCCGGCAAAGCTGCCGCCGATGATGATGACGTCATTCATGGTGATCGGCTCCGGATTGTGGATGGAGGGGGCTGGGCGTGGTGTGCAATGTCGTCCGGCGATACGCGCTTGAGACGGTCAGCGAGCAGGGCTTCGGCATTGGCGAGAAAGTTGCCCATGGGTGTATTGACCGGCCGGACAATGCCGCATTCGATATCGCCGGGCGCCCCGGGGAAACCTGATTTGGACAACCGGTTGAAACCAACCCTTGGCTTGCACATTTAAGATACTGCGTGGTATCGTAGTGCAAGAATTTGAATACTGTCAAGTACTGGAATTGTCGTGACCGAAAACAGTCAGGGCCGGCGCGGCCGGCCCGCCAACGAGGCGCTTCGCCAAACGATAGTCGACGCCGCCTGCGAACTCTTTGTGGAATTGGGTTTTCAAGCGACGACCATGGACAAGGTCGCCCAGCGGGCGAAGATATCCAAGCTAAGCATCTATCGGCACTTCGAGAACAAGGAGGCGCTGTTCAGCGCGGCCATGGCGGCCCACTGCCATCAGTTTTCACCACAGGCCCTTTTTGAAGGCGTCGACGGTTCGGCCGAAGATCAGCTCATGGCGGTGGGATCATCCCTGCTTCGCACGCTGTTGAGCCCCGACGTCCGGAGTGTCGAAGCCATGGTGTTGGCCGACAAGACGAATCAAAAGTCGTTAAGCAAGCTCCATTACGAAGCCGGGCCGGCCCATGTCATCGCCCAAATCGAGGCCGTGTTGCGTCAGTTGCACGCGAAAGCGATTCTGAACGTACCCGATGCTCTCAGGTCCGCCCGCTTGTTTGCCGCGCTTTTCAAAGGATCCGATCTCCTGCTTATCGCGCGCTTCGATGAGGCGAGAGCACGGGACGACAACGAAATCGAATCCTATTGCCGCTCGGCCGTCGCCATGTTCATCGCCGCGCACGGTCGCAGCGACCACGCGCACGGGTAGCCTGGTTACGAACGGATTAGAACAAGGAGATGGCATGGCAGAGAAAAATGTTGATCAGGTAGCCGACTGGAATGGCCAAAGCGGGGAGCGCTGGGTCACTTACCAGGCCCGGCTCGATGCCATGATGGCTGTGTTCGGCCAGGCCGCGATCGAAGCCGCCGCGCCCGCCACGGGCGAACGCGTGCTGGACGTCGGCTGCGGCGCGGGCGCGTCTAGTCTGGATCTGGCCGCCCGCGTCGGCGCGGGGGGCCACGTGCTCGGCGTGGACATATCCGAACCGCTGATCCGCCGAGCGCGCGCGCTTGCGCCCCAGGATGCGCCGGCGCTGTTCCGGGTGGCCGACGCCAGCAGCGCCGAGCTGCCCGAGGGCGCGTTCGACCTCCTGTTCTCGCGCTTCGGCGTGATGTTCTTTGACGATCCCACAGCGGCGTTCGCTCATATGCGCCGTGCGCTCAAGCCGGGCGCGCGAGTCGTTTTCGTCTGCTGGCGCAGCATGGCCGAGAACTATTGGGTGCGCTTGCCGATGGGCGCGATCAAGGGCATCGTCCCGCCGACGGCGCCGCCCGATCCCGAGGCGCCCGGCCCATTCTCGTTCGGCGACCGGGGGCGCGTGGCGCGCATCCTGACGGCGGCCGGCTTCACCGATATCGCTATCGCGCCATTCGATGCTTCCATCCCATTCGGCGAGGGGGAGACGCGGGATGCGGCGATCGACGACGCGGTAGAGATGACACTCGAGGTCGGCCCGCTGTCGCGCGTTCTCGCTGATCAGCCCGACGACATCCGGGCCCGCGCCTCGGCCGCGGTTCGAGCCGCCTTCGCGGGCCTCCCAGGCGAGCGGTCGGTGATGATCGACGGCGCGGCGTGGATCGTCACGGCACGCAATTCGGCAAGCTGACAGGGATTAACAACGGAGACGCCCCCGCTCGGTGAAGCGGGGCGTCAGATTGATGTCCCTTCTGGCTTGGAAGCCGCCATTAGCGAGCGAGTGGCTTTGATGGCATGACCTGCACTCGGACGGGAAACTGACTTCTTCATTGAAGTGGCATGCGAGCTTGATGGTTTCCGCAAAGGCGGCATTGGACAGCGCGCAAGCGTGCCCCAGTTTCATCTTCGCAGGACAGTGGCGACGTACGGTGTAATGCTGCTGTCCGACAGCAAGCAGCAACGCAGGCCATGAACGCCGCGACGAGATCTCGCGAGGGTGGACCAGCATGCTAATATTCGCACGCGAACAATCGAAGGAGCGCGAAAGGATTTCGAATGGATCACCGGCTCGTTTATCTCTTGAATGTGGGGCAGCGTCGTCTGCATCGTTGGTCTCAGGCGCGCACGGCTGCTGGCGGCGTAACGGCTGCGCAAGCCGGTCTGCTCTTTTTTCTGGCGAAGAACGACGGGGCCTTGATGCACGAGGCAGCGGCCGCGCTCGACATCAAGGCGCCAGGAATGAGCGGTCTCGTCGATCGAACCGAACGTGCGGGCCTCATCGAGCGCCACGCGGACGAATCGGATGGACGCGCGACACGCCTGTGGCTCACCAAGGAAGGTCACAGCGTGCTCAAGCGGACCAAGGCGGGTCTCGTCGACCTGAATGCACGGCTCACGGAAGGGTTCTCCGCATCCGAGATCGACATCGTGGCGCGCTGGCTGAGCAGCCTGCAGGAAAAGTTTCCGGCCGACGACAATCCGGAATAACCGCGCGGGATCGTGTGCCGCGTCCCGCGCGGGCCTGTCCCATGTTGTGTCAGCGTACCTTCGTGAAATCAGGTTGGCGCTTTTGGGCAAAGGCCATGAACGCTTCCTTTGCCTCCGCGCTGCCCAGTCGCTCCACGAAAATGGCGCTTTCGTTGTCCATCTGCGCGACCAATTTTTCCGCGTCGCGCATCAGTCGTTTCGTTGCCGTGAGCGACCCACTGGGCTTTGAGGCAATTTTCGCGGCGACGCGATGCGCTTCCGCGCGCAGATCGGCTGCGCTGACGGCCTTGTTCGCGATGCCCCACGCAACCGCGGCATGGGCGGCGACAGGTTCGCCGAGCGCGAACATCTCGAACGCTCGGTTATGGCCAATCCGCGATGGAAGCAGGTAGCTCGATGCTGCCTCGGGAACCAGCGCGAGATTGACGAAGGGCGTGATCAATTGCGCATCTTCGGCAATCAGCACGTAGTCGCAATGTAACAACATCGTCGTTCCGATGCCGACGGCCTTGCCTTGAACCGCAGCGACGAGCGGCTTGGTCGCCGTCGCAAGCGTGCGCAGAAAGCGCACCACGTGTCGTTCCTTCGGCCCGTCTCCCGCCGCTTGTGCAGCGAATTCCGCCACGTCATTCCCTGCCGTGAAGCTGTCTCCATCCCCCTGAAACAACAACACCCGGATCTCGTCGTCGTCATTCGCCCTTGCGACGGCGTCTGCCAGCGCGCTGTACATGTCGTTGGTGAGCGCGTTCTTCTTCTCGGGGCGCGAGATCGTAACAGTCAGTACCCCATCCGAAAGAACAGTCTTGATTTCCGGCGTCATGGTTTCGTCTCCAAAGTAGGGTTGAATCGTCGAAGCGTCGCGGGAACTGGTTCGCATGCGAATATTATGTCAGTTCGCATGCGAAGTAAACGCGTGGATGCACTTCGGTTCCGGAGGCGGATGGGGCTGGCGCATCAGCGTCACACGTGGACACGTCGCGCGCCGCGCGTGCTCGATTGTTGCTTTTACGTATCGTCGCTTGTGCTCGGATGTGGGCGCGTAGTCGATATGCCGAACGTGCTAGCAGGCGCTGCTTTCGTCATATCGATCAGTGTGCGTACCGGATGTTCGAGGTCATCTCGTCATCATCGAGCAGGCGGGGAATGGATCCTTGCAAAAAGTCGATCCAGCTTCTGATCTTGGCATCCAGGTACTCGCGGGACGCGTATATTGCGCGGATCCGTGATCCCGGCAGCTCGATCGAACTCGGTTGAACGGACGCATCGAAATCGACAGAGCATCTTTTTCGTTATGGCTCAGATGCGGCAAGTGCTTTTGACCCGCCCGCACCTCACGCCAGCAAGCACGCGATCAGATCGTGCGTCGTGCGCACCTCGTACTTCCGCAGCAAGCTCGCGCGATGGATGTCGACCGTGCGCGGGCTGATGTTCAACTCCTTGCCGATCTCCTTGCTCGTCAGGCCGTGAACCAGGAATGCCGCGACGTCGCGCTCGCGATCGGTCAGCGTGCTCGTGACGTCGGGATGCTTTGCGCTTTCGGACAGGTCGGTGAAGGTCCAGACGGCCAGCTCGAAGGGCCGCTTCGGGTTGTATCCGAAGCCGCACACGGTGACCCAGAAATGGCTGCCGTCGACACGGCGCATGATGCGATCGTCGCTGAACCCGGCATGTTTCGCGAGCAGCGGCGCGAGGCGCCGGCCGGTCGTCGCGAAGTCCTTCTGCTGCGGATACAGCTTCGCGAACGACTGGTCGATGATGTCGTCACGGGTCGCCCGGAACAGCTGCAGCGCCTTCTCGTTGCACTCGACCATGATGCGCTCCCTGGCCACGATCGCCGCGACGGGCAGATGTCGGAAGAGATCTTCGTAATCGAGACGGGGCGTCGTGTCGGTCATGTTCGGCATCTTGTCGACGGGGCCGAACCGCGTTCGGACCAAGGCTATCGGGCAGGTTCGCTCCTGCCGGATTGTAGCGCTTGCCGAACGCTCACCCGACTTGAAAGACGCAGCAATCGTGTCCTTCGCCCGCGCACTGGACTTCGGTCGAGTGCGCGCGCGGGCCCTTGGCAGCCGGGTCGGCCGCGGTGTCGTTGACCCAGTCCATCGCGCCGGCGAACCAGCCCGCGAACATGTAGCACAGCTTGCCGTGTTTGTCGGGCTGGGCGAGCACGAACGACGAATGGTGCAGATGGATGCGCGCATGCGACGTCGCAGGATCGGCTTCGACGAGGGTGAACAAACCCCAGCCGCGCTGCGACAGCCGCTTCAGATAATGCTCGAACACGGCCATGCCGCTGATGCCGTGCTGCGTCGCCTCCTTGTCGCACCAGTGATAGGCCGACTTGTAGCCCGCCGTGTAGAGAATCGAAGCATAGGCTTCGCGGCCGAGCGCCTCTTCGATAGCTGCATGATTGTTCGTGAAGAAGTGGCGCGGCACGTACAGCATCGGCAGCGCGTCGGTCGTCCAGACACCGGTATCCGGATCGACGTCGATGGGCAATTGCGGGTGCATGGCGGGTGCGTTGATATTGGGCGATTCAACCGTTCCAGACTTCGCCGAATACCCGCAGCCAGTTTTCGCCCATCACCTTTTTGATGCGCGATTCGCTCCAGCCGGCACGCTGCATCGCGGCCGTGAGGTTCGGGAATTCGCCGATCGTGCGGATGCCTTGCGGATTGACGACCTTGCCGAAGTCCGTCAGACGACGATAGCGGCCCTTGTCGTGCGTGATCCAGTCGAAGAACTCGGTGCTGTAGCCCTGCGTGAAATCCGTGCCGATACCGACTTTGTCCTCGCCGATCAAGTCGATCACGTATTCGATCGCTTCGAGATAATCGTCGATAGTCGCGTCGGCGCCGCGCCGCAGGAACGGCATGAACATCGTGACGCCCACGAAGCCGTTGGCCTCCGCGATCTCGCGCAGTTGATCGTCCGTCTTGTTGCGCGGATGCTCTTTCAGGCCGGACGGACAGCAGTGCGAGTAGGTGACCGGCTTCGTCGAACAGGCGATCGCGTCGGACGACGTCTTCGCGCCGACGTGCGAGAGATCCACCATGATGCCGACCCGGTTCATCTCCTGAATCACTTCGCGGCCATAGCCGGACAATCCGCCGTCCGGCTCGTAGGAGCCCGTGCCGACGAGGTTCTGCGTGTTGTAGCAGAGCTGCACCACGTTCACGCCGAGTTCCTTGAACACTTCGATGTAGCCGAGATTGTCCTCGAACGCATACGAGTTCTGGAAGCCGAAGATGATGCCCGTCTTGTTCTCCTTCTTCGCGCGCAGGATGTCGTCCGTCGTGCGCACCAGTGTGAGAATTTCGCTGTATTCGCGGATGTGCTGCTTCATTTCCGCGATGTTGTCGATCGTCTTCTGGAAGTCGTCCCACACGGAGACCGTGCAGTTGACGGCCGTGACGCCGCCCTTGCGCATGTCTTCGAACACGGAGCGCTCGAATTTGGAAATGTTCAGGCCGTCGATGATGATGCTGGCGTCATGAAGGCTGGTCATCGTGTCGCTCCGTGCGTTGATGTTGTGCGGGACGGCCGCTCAAACGGCGCGTTCGACGCCGCGCTTGGCGGACTGGGCGGCTCTGCCGGTTGCCGGGCCGGCTTCCTCGAGTGCCGTCTTCGACGTTTCCGGCAGCGACAGACCGCCGATCATCGCGAAGATCGACACGGCGATCAGGTAGTACGCAGGCGACAGGTTGGTCCCGGTCGCCGAGATCAGCCACGTGGCGACGAGCGGGGCGGTGCCGCCGAAGATCGTGTAGGCGAGGTTGTAGGTGATCGCGGACGCCGTATAGCGGGTTTTCGTCGCGAACACTTCCGACATCAGCGGCGCCGTCACCACGCCCGAGAACACCGCGCCGATCGCGAGCAGCGCGACGCCGATCAGCGAGTGCGACAACACGCCCGAGCCGCCCAGCGAGAAGGCCGGATACACCGACACGATGATGAAGATGCCGGTCGTGGCGATCGTCGCGCGGCGGCCGACGAGGTCGGAGAAGAGGCCGGCGACCGGGCACAATGCCGCGGCGAACAGGAGGGCGAGCACCGTCACGAGGAGCGACGTGCCGCGCGACAGGTGGCCGGCCACTTGCAGGTAAGTCGCGAAATACGTCGTGAACGTGTAGAAGGACAGCGCCGTCACGGACACGAACGCACCGAGCTTCAGGATGTTCCGCGACTGCGAATGCAGCGTTTCCATCAGCGGGGCATGCGCAATGTCGTGCTTGCCTTCGAGCGCCTGGAACGCGGGCGTTTCATTCAGGTTGACACGCAAGTAGACGCCGATGAGGCCGACCGGTGCCGCGATCAGGAACGGCACGCGCCAGCCCCACTCGATCATCGCCTGCGACGACAGCGACGACTCGAGCAGATAGGCGACCACCGCCGCGCAAGCGAACGACGAGAAGGTCGATACCGGCACGAAGCTGCCGAAGAAGGCGCGACGGCGGCGCGGCGCATGTTCCATCACGTACGCGCATGCGCCGGCGTATTCGCCGCCGGCGGAAAAGCCCTGCACGCAGCGGATGATCGTGAGCAGCAACGGCGCCCAGTAGCCGATGCTCGCGTAGGTCGGCAGCAGGCCGATCAACGTCGTCGAGCCGGCCATCAGCAGGATCGTCAGCGCAAGCGTGCGCTTGCGGCCGATCCGGTCGCCGATGACGCCGAAGATGAGGCCGCCGAGCGGTCGGAATGCGAAGGCCACCGCGAAGACGGCGAACGTCTTCAGGAGTCCGATCGTCGGGTCGCCGCTCGGGAAGAATTCGCGCGTCAGGATGGTGGCGAGAAAGCCGTATGCGGCGAAATCGAACCATTCGACGAAATTGCCGATCGACGCTGCAGCGATCACGCGTCGTAACGTTCTGGTGTCGACGTCCTGGGTGGTCATGGTCGTGTCCTCTTCGTGTGGGGCGCTTTGGGTCGCGTCGAAACCCATGGTAGGGAGGACAATTACCTAGGTCTATACGTGTCAATTACCTAGGTAATCGGGGGCGGGGCGGGGCTGATGGGCGATCGGCCCGACTGTCGGATGGGCGTCGGGAATCGGGCAAAAAACCGCGCGCGCGTTCGGGCACCAGGCAAAAAGCCGCGCCCGCAGCGTGGCGAAAGACAAGCGCGAGCCGGCTGCGGGTTCAGGGGCGGGTGGCAAGGCGCGTGGCAGGCTTGGCAAACGCCAAGCCTGAATCGTCGGAAGAATGACGCCGGCCATTGCGTCATGGCAGCGGGGGCGAACGGTCGCCTGGCCGCACGGGGCGAGTATGGGGCTGACGCCATGTGCCGGTGCGCCTCTGGGGCGACGAGCGAACCTAGGAACGGCGGAAAGGTTCGTACAGGGTCGATGAAGAGAACATCGTCAGAATAAAAGCCCCAGCATCGCCGCCTTGACCGCGGCTTCGGTCTTGTTGGTTGCGTTCAACTTGCGCATTGCATTGACGAGGTGAAATTTGACGGTGCGGTCGTCGACATGCATGATTTTGCCGATCTCGGCGTAGGTTTTCCCCGCGGCAGACCATCGCAGCGTCTCGCGCTCGCGAGCAGTCAGCTCGACGGCATATTCGGGCACGAACTGCGCGAGCAGATGCATGCTCATCGCATAGTTGGCCATGTTCGCGAGCCATGACATCTGGTAGCCCTTTTCCGCGAGCTCGCGCTCGTCGATCGGCTCGCCCGATCGCACCATGGTCACGAGCCCGATCGCCCCGGTGCGGCTGATGGACGGCATGCACCAGCCGTGGCGCAAGCCATGGTGTTCCGCTTCGTCCCAGAACTCGACGCTCTGTGTCTGGCTATCGGCGCGCCAGATCAACGGGCTCATCTGGCTGAGTCCATGCCGCACCGTCGGGTCGACGGCAAAATAATTCTGGCTCACATAGCGGTCGACCCACGTCTGCGGATAGTTGGACTGCAGCATGAACTGCGGCTTGCTGACCGGCAATGGAACGCGCAGACCGAACGAACAGTACTCGAATCCAAGTGCTCGCACGTCAGCCGTGAACTCCCGAAACACGTCGGTCTCGGATTTTGCCGTAGCGTATCCATTCAGATACTTCTCTCTCCAGGCATGCATATCATTACCTTTCGGTCAATCCTGCCCGCGAAGGCGGGCTATATCGTGAGGTTGGTGCGTTGACCGGTTTTTCAACAACTTATTCAAGAGGGAGACTCATTGTTTCAAGTATCGAGTGGCAAGCATGGTGTGTTCGCGAATTTTTCTCCGTGATGGCGGATTCAGGGGGGCCCGCGCTCGATATTGATCGCTCGAGTTGTGGGGTTTGCATGTGGGCATGGCGACTTGTACATCCTGATAATGCGGTGGCATTGTTTGGATGATTTGTAATAATCGTAAATAATATGCACACGATCGCGCCGGCTATCACGAATCACAACGCGGGCGCGCTACAAGCGTTGCAATGGCCTTCGCCTAGCCGATAGCCGCGAATCTTGCCAAACTATGCGGCAGCGATTTTAACAGGTGCCACGTCGAGAGAACGGACATGCCAAAAAAACTGAACGATGGATACGTACGATTGACCTTGCCGGCGTTTTACGCGCTGCACTTCCGTCAGCATATGTGTCAGCAAGCCCCGAACGTGTTGCATGACTTGTGGGGCGAGGGCATTAGCGCCGTCAACGCCGGCTACTACGAACTGATCTGCACCGAAACGCGACCGACCGCGAGCGTCGGCTGCGTATGGCATGTGGCGGTGGGCCAGTCCGACGTGAGGGTCGGGAAGGACGACGTCAGCAGCAACGTGATGCTCCTCAACATGAACGGTGACGATTATGGAGCGCGATACAGCCAGGAATTGATCCAGGGCTGGCTGTGCTCGGGCGTCCGTCAGCGCGAACTTGAATCGGCCATCTTCGCAGGTCACTGATTTTGTTTTCAATGCATAGGGTTATCTTGCATGAAACCCTATGCTTCGCGGCACATCATTTATGCCGCTCCGCCCCCGATTTCCATCGATCCTCCTGATCCGTGTGGCAATGGCGCGATGACAGCCACGGTCATCCATGCCGTGACGCGGCCCTCCGATAATCAAGTGCGCTCCGGCCGGTTTTTCCGACCGACTCCCGTAGCGCTCGCCAGTTGAATTCCGCCCTCTCCGTTTGCACGGCGTAATGTCCCAGCGCATTCGCCGCGAAGAATCTCGCCCGAACGCCCGACCCTGCCCATTCGGGCAGCTTTTTTGACTTGGCAATTTCGGGTCCAATTCGCGCTAACAATTCTGAGATAAGAGAGAGAGGGCATTTACGATGCTGACTTTATTGTCGGGAAGAAGCGCTGATTTGAGTCGCGAGACGATGAATCGACTTGCGGAGTTTCGGCATAAGGTCTTTATACAGGAACTCGGTTGGTCATTACCCACCGGCGACGGCATCGAATTTGACGACTTCGATCACGCGGACACCCTCTATGTCGTCGCTTGCGACCGCAGCGGTGAAATCGTCGGATGCGGTCGGCTGCTGCCGACCGATGAGCCTTATCTGCTCGGTGAGGTGTTTCCGGATTTGATGGGCGGCGCATCCCTTCCCTGTGCGCGCAACGTGTGGGAACTGTCCCGCTTCGCGATGAGCATGCCGCGCGGCGAGTCGTTGACCGCGGAAGAGTCGTGGCAAAACACGCGCGCCCTGATGTCCGAAATCGTCCGTGTCGCGCATGCACATGGCGCCGACCGTCTCATTGCCTTCTCCGTGCTCGGCAACGAACGGCTGCTGAAGCGGATGGGCGTCAACGTGCATCGCGCTGCTCCGCCGCAAATGATCGACGGCAAGCCGACCTTGCCGTTCTGGATCGAGATCGATGAGCAAACGCGCGCGGCGCTGAACCTCGACGCGCTGGAACACAGCGTGCCGTTCAACCTGTCGCGCGCCCTGCCTATGTCGCACGCGTTCGGACAAGCGGTGTGAACGCTCGATGCGCACGCACCGGGAAGCACGACGGTCCGCCGCAGCCGTGCCCCGGTGCAATGAATTAACTCAAAGGTGTGCCCTGAAGATGAACTGCTTTAACGACGTGGCTCGGCTGGTCCTGGCCCGAAGGGGGAAGGTGAAATGACGCTTCGAGTGGTAGTGACCGGTATTGGCATCGTGTCCCCATTGGGTTGCGGTAAGGAATTGGTGTGGCAGCGCTTGATCGGAGGAAGCTCCGGGCTGCGCCGGCTCGGCGACGACATCGTCGGTGAACTGCCCGCCAAGGTCGGCGGGACCGTACAGGGCAAGACCGACGATCCCGACGGCGGGTTCGATCCGGAGCTTTCGGTGCCGAACAAGGAACTGAGGAAGATGGATCGCTTCATCCAGATGGCGATGGTCGCCGCGGACGAGGCGCTCGCTGAATCCGGATGGGCGCCGCAAACCGAGCATCAGCGCGAGCGCACGGCTACGGTCGTCGCATCGGGCATCGGTGGATTTCCCGGTCTGGCGGAGGCGGTCAGGATTGGCGAGACGCGTGGCGTGCGGCGGCTGTCGCCGTTCACCATCCCGTTCTTTCTGTCGAATCTGGCGGCTGGCCAGATTTCGATCAAGCACCAGTTTCGCGGGCCTCTCGGCTGTCCCGTGACTGCCTGTGCGGCGAGTGTGCAGGCAATCGGCGATGCGATGCGCCTGATCCGGACCGGCGAGGCCGATGTCGTGCTGGCCGGCGGCGCCGAAGCGGCCTTCGACAAGGTCAGCCTGGGCGGATTCGCGGCGGCGCGGGCGCTGTCGACCGGTTTCGGCGATCAGCCGACCCGGGCCTCGCGCCCGTTCGACCGCGCCCGTGACGGCTTCGTCATGGGCGAGGGGGCCGCGATGCTGGTGGTCGAGTCGCTGGACCATGCCATCGCACGCGGCGCCAGCCCGATCGCGGAAATCATCGGGTATGGAACCACGGCGGACGCCTATCACATGACCGCCGGACCCGACGACGGATCCGGCGCCATGCGGGCGATGAAGCTGGCGCTGGCCATGGGCGAGATCGCCCCGGAACAGGTGGGCTACGTCAACGCGCATGCGACTTCGACGCCAGTCGGCGACTCCGGAGAAATCGAGGCGCTGAAAACCGTGTTCGGCGTGGGCGCCGGTCCGGCGATTTCCTCGACCAAGTCGGCCACCGGGCATTTGCTTGGGGCGGCGGGCGCCATCGAAGCGGCGTTTTCGATTCTCGCCCTGCGCGATGGCGTGATGCCCGGCACGCTGAATCTCGAGCACCCCGACGAAGCTGCCGCCGGCCTGGATCTGATCGGGCCATCCGCACGGCACGTTCCCATCGAGATCGCACTGTCGAACGGGTTCGGGTTTGGCGGCGTCAATGCCTCGGTGCTGTTCAAACGGTATCCGCCGGATAGCTCGGCCTCGGCGCATTGAACCCAGACGCTCGCAGCCCGCGTGCCATTCGACATTTAGAAAGGATTGCGAAGCGTCGGTAATCGGCGCTACGTCGCGGTCCGCCTACGCCCACGCCATTCGATGGCGAGGGCGCGTCACGTGCAATCCGGGTTCCAGTCGTCATCCAAAGGGAAAACTTTCCGTGTTAGACACCCTCATCGTGGGCGCCCGCTGCGCGGGCGCCACACTCGCGATTCATCTGGCGCGCGCCGGCAAGCGCGTTCTGGCGATCGACGCGGGCAATCTCCCGAGCGACCAGCCATTGTCCACTCACTGGATTTCGCCGTACGGCATGGCGCTGCTGGACGAACTGTCTCTGGGTGACAAGGTGCGCAGCTTCGCGCCGCCGGTGCCCAGCATGATGTATGGCGTCGACGAGGTGACCGGCCGCATCGAGTATCCGGTCGGCGGACGTTGCTCCTGCCCGCGACGCATGGATCTCGATGCGGTCCTGCTGGAGGAGGCGCGCACCTCGGGGGCCGAGGTTCGTACGCGGACCAAGCTGGTCGGCCTGCTGCGCGACGGCGGGCGGGTGACGGGCGCGGTGGTCGAACAGGGCGGAGCCCGTGAAGAAATTCGGGCGCGGGTCGTGGTGGGCGCGGACGGTCCGCACTCGACCACGGCGGAACTCGTGAACGCCGACGAGTATCACGACTACGACTGCCCCCGTGCGATTTACTGGGCCTACTGGCCGCGGCCGGACTGGTTCGACGACGATCCACGCTATCAGGGTGGCGCGATGAACTGCCTCTTCGGCGACGATATCGTGTTCGTCTTTCCGACCAACCGCGACCTGTTGCTGATCGGGGTGGCTTTTTCGAAAGCGCAGTTGCCGGAGTGGAAAGGGCGCGTGCTCGAAAAGCTCATGGAGACGCTGAGCGCCAACCGTCACACGGCGCCGCTGATTACCGGGGCGCCTGCGAGCAAGGTGCTCGGCGCGTTGAAGCTGCGCTTTTTCTTCCGTCAGGCAGCAGGGCTGGGCTGGGCCCTGGTCGGCGATGCGGGCCTCTTCATGGACCCGTCCCCCGGCTTTGGGATTACCGATGCGCTGCGCGATGCACGCGCGCTCGGCCGAGCGATTGTCGACGGCGGCGACGACGCGCTGGTGCGCTACTGGCGTCAGCGTGACGCGATCTCGATCGACCTGTTCGAATACTCGCGTAGTCGCGGCGCCCTCGACCACAACAACCCGCTCAGCCGGATCCTGTACGGCAAGCTGGCGACCGATCCGGTGCTGCAGGCACGCTTGCTCGCTTCACTGAATCGCGAGTGCTCGCCGTTTGCGGTATTCGATCGGAGCGATATCAAGCAATGGGCAGACGAGGCCGTTGCGCGCGGCGAGATGGACGTGATCCAGCCTTTGATCGACATGTCCCGGCGAGGCGAGGCGATCCGCGCCGAGATGGCGTTGCGCCAGCGTCTGGCCGAGGAAGCCTGTTCCGGCCGGCCGCAAGCGTCCGAGCCTGACGAGATCGAATCGTTCGCGGTCGGCAGCGATCACGACGTTCGCGTGAAGGAGTCCATATGAGCGCGGAACACCGGAGCGTGGTCGTTGCGGCCACGCGATTTCAAGCCACGGCGGGGCACGTTCGCCACTCGCCGGCCCTGCGTCGCGTAACTCGAGGAGAGACGCTTTGACCATCGAAGCCACGCTGGACAGTGAGCTCGCACTCTCGCGGCTCAAGCTGCCACGACACTTCCACCGAATCAGTTCCGTCGCCACGATCCTCTATCTGGCGCACGCGCTTGCATTCTTCCTGATCCCGGCCGCGGTGGCGTTCGCCGTCGTCGATATCCCGGCGTCGACGCCGACACGCATTGCCATGGCGATCGTCTTGGGCGTGATCGGCGGGCATGGCATGCACCTGCTGACCTTCGTCGGGCACGAGGGGATGCACACGAACCTGCATCGCAACAAGTACGTGAGCGCCGCGCTTGCGCTCATCTGCTCGTCGCTGGTGCCCGGCTTCCTGATCGTCGGCTTCAGCATGACGCACTGGAAGCACCATCGCTTCACCGGTCAGGACATCGACCCGGATGTCCAGATCTATTCGCAGTACCGCACATTCTGGTCGCGCTTCTTTCTCGCGCGCTCGACGGGCGTGCGGATCTATCTGAAGAACGCCATGCGCATGGCGGCGGGGCTGCCCTGGCCGGAGAACACCCGGTTGCCGTTCAGCCAGCGCGAAATGCGCTGGATCTCGCGGCTCAACGTTGCGTTGAACCTGTCTGCGGTGACGGCCTACGGGTTCATCTGGCATCGCTCGTTGTGGCTGGGTTTCACGGTCATGCTGATTCCGTATATCGGGGTGTACGTGTTCAGCACGATCCGCGCATACATCGAGCACACGGATACCGTGCCGGGGCGATATCGCGACAGCCGCAGCTATACGTCGCCGATCTATACCGCGCTGTTCTTCGGCAGCAATTACCACCTCGAACACCACCAGTATCCGGCCGTCCCGTGTTATCGGCTGCCCGCGCTCCACGCGTACCTGGCGTCCCACGGGTTGTTCGAGGGGACAGGCGCGCAGGTCGAGCCGTCGTTCCTTGGGGCGTTGCGTTATACGACGGGTCGCTTCCAGTACCCCTGCGTCAACCTGCAGTCCGCGACGGACGAATTCCTCGAGCGGATGGCAGACGGTCGTCTCGATCGCGAAGCGGCCACGGCCGACGCTCGGGACGGCGACGCGCTGGTCGCCGTCGCGCGCAAGTAGAAACGATCCGGTAGGTACATGCCAGCCTGAACTCGGGTCCGGTGTGCCACAACGCCACCCCTGTAGCAAAGAGAGGAATCATGTTCATCCAGAATGCGTGGTACGCAGCAGCACTTTCCGAGGAAGTCCAGCGGGAGCCCTTTGGGCGGACGATCCTGAATCAGAAGATCGTCATGTACCGTACGTTGGCGAACCAGGTCGTCGCCCTCGAGGACCGATGCCCGCACCGACAGGTTCCGTTGTCCCGCGGGCGCGTTGTCGGTGACGATCTCCAGTGCTGGTACCACGGGCTCCGGTACGACTGCTCCGGCGCGTGCGTCAGTATTCCGAGCCAGAGCACGATCCCGAAGGGCGCGCGGGCGCGGGCATTCCCCGCCGTCGAGAAATACGGCTTCATCTGGGTGTGGACCGGCGAGCCGGACCAGGCCGACGAAGCGACGATCCCGAACCATTGGGTCTGTTCGGCGCCTGAACTCGCCGGGAAGATGAGCTATTGCACCATCGCGTGCAGCTACTTGTTCGGCATCGACAACATCCTCGACATCTCGCACGCCGCGTTCGTGCATGCGAAGACGCTGGGTTCGCTCGACATCGTCGAGACGCCGCCCGAAATCGTGATCAACGACGATGAAGTCCGCGTGCGCCGGTACCTGCGCCGCGAGAAGACGCCGCCGCTCTACACCCATATCCTGAAGCTCGACTACATCGACCGCTTCCAGGAGGTCGTGTACTGGCCCATCGGCAACACGCGGGTCGAAACGCGGGCGCACGCCTGCGACGATGCCAGCGGCCAGGTCTACCACGTCTACACGACGACGATCTTCACGCCCGCCACGGACACCACCACGCATGTCTTCGTGGGCATGCACCGCGATTTCGACATCGACAACGAACGGTTTACCGAGTTCACCGCGAAGGAAGTGTTCGCCACCGTCATGGAGGACAAGGACGTCGCGGAGAGCCTGCAGGCGAACTGGAGCCCCACGGCGCCGATGATCGACATCCAGCTCGATCGACCGGCGTTTGCCGCGCGGCGGATATTGGAGCGCATGGGCGCGAACGCGTCGATTCGAGCAGCCGTATGACGCACGCAGCGGAAGTATCGACGATCACCGGGAAGGAAACGACGATGAATCACCAAGGACGAGCCGGTCTCTATGTCGGCGAGTTGCTGCGCGAGCTCGACACGTCGGCGCAGGACGAGGTCAGTTTGCGGCATCCGATGACGTTCGGAGAAATCGTCGGTCGCGGCCAGGTCGAGCGCCTCGCGGCTGCCGCCGACGGCATCTTCTCCGAGGTGGAGCCGACACACGCGTGGAGCGGCGCCGATATCGGCGGGCGCGAATGGCACGGCCGCTTCCAGGACCGTCAGATTCGCGGCGTGACGGTGGCGCGCCGGTTCGGCACGCGCATTCAGGTCGACATCTTCCTCGGCTCGTTTCCCGCGCCGGTGCGCCGGGCGCTGTATGACGCGAGCCGGGATCTCGTCGACGCCAACGTGTGGACGCTGCCGCCGGGGATCGATACCGCGTTGCCGCCGGTACCCGACGATGAAGTGCTGGACGCCAAGTTGCCGTTCGGCATCACCGACGAGATGTTTCTGACCAGTCCGGTGGCGTGCAAGCCGATTCGCGGCAGCGCCGATGTCGAACGCGTTTGCGGCCACTCGATCGCGGTCTACGGCGGGCGGGCGAGCGGCCCGCGTCTGTCGGCCGGCGCGACGACGCTGAGCCTCTGGACAGGAGAGGTCGGCGGGCTGCCGCTGGAAGTGGCGAACGTCATTCACTGGGAAGATGCCCGGAACGTGAAGGGCATGGCAATGGCGATGCGCCCGTGGCCGGTCGTGGCGCTGTTTCAAGCGCGGATGCGGGCGCGAACGCTGTCGTTTCTCGACGCGTCGTATTTCGAATCCGAATCGGGCGACGGCGTGACACCGCTTCAGCCGCGCGAGGTATAAGGACATGAACGGACCCAGCGTGCTCACTCCGCAGGCGCAGTCGAACGCCGTCTCGCCGTGGCCGGTTTTCTGGATCGCCAGTGTGGCGGTGTTCCTCGTTTCGATCGACGTCACCGTGCTCTACGCGGCATTTCCCGCGTTGCGATTGGCGTTTCCCGATGCGCACCCGACCGGCCTGTCGTGGGTGCTGAACGCGTACACGCTGGTGTTCGCCGCGTTGCTCGTGCCGGCCGGCCGCCTCGCCGACCTGCGCGGGCGCAAGCGCACATTCCTGCTTGGTCTCGCGATGTTCCTGGCGGGATCCTTCGGCTGTGGCATCGCCACGCGTGTCGAGATGCTCTGGGCGATGCGCGCCGTGCAGGGAGCAGGCGCGGCGCTGTTGTTGCCTGCGTCGCTGTCGATCCTGCTGGCGGCGTTCCCCGTCAACAAACGGGCGATCGCCGTGAGCTTGTGGGGCGCGGTCAGCGGGGTGGCCGGTGCGTTGGGGCCGAGCCTCGGCTCGTTCCTGGTCGATCGCTTCGGCTGGCCGTCAGCCTTCTTTCTCAACCTGCCGCTCGGGGCGATCGCGCTCTGGCGCGGGAGGCGCATTCTCGACGAGTCGCGCGATCCCGAGCGGGGCGCGCCGCTCGATCTCATTGGCGTCGTCTTGCTGATCCTCGGCGTTGGCTCGATTGCTTTCGGTTTGGTGCAGTCGGAGGCGGTCGGCTGGACTTCCCCCGAGGTGGCGGTGGCGATCGCCGGTGGGCTGGTCATGCTGGCCGCGTTCGTTGCGTGGGCGCGCACGGCACGGGCCCCGGCCATCGATCTGTCGCTGTTCCAGGATCGGACTTACCGCTACATCAATCTGGCTTCGCTGTGCTTCGCGATCGGCTTCGCCATGATGTTTTTCCAGACATTCCTGTTTACCACCGGTGTCTGGTCGTATTCGCTGACACGTGCGGGATTGGCCGGCAGCCCCGGGCCGTTGCTCGTCGTCCCCACGGCGATCGTGTGCGGACGGTTTGCGGCGCGCGCGGGGCACCGGCTTCTGCTGGTGACCGGGAGCCTGATCTCAACGGCGGCAAGCGTGTGGTTCGCGCTGGTGCCCGGCGTCACGCCCGACTATGTGCACGCGTGGCTTCCGGGGGCGCTGCTGACCGGACTGGGGGTGGGCATGGTCATGCCTGCGCTGTCGGCCGCCGCCGTCGCGCATCTGCCGCCGGCCCGCTTCGGCGTGGGCTCGGCCGTGAACCAGGCGATACGCCAGATGGGATCGGTGTTCGGCGTGGCGCTGACGGTCGCCATAACAGGCAACGCGATAGGTCACCTCGCGGAATTCCGCACCCTTTGCTACCTGCAGATCGCGCTCGGTCTGGCCACCGCAATCCTGTGCGCGCCGGTGGATACGCGACCGCGAGCGCTGGCGCCTGCGACGGCGCATTGATGGCCGGGTGTTGGCCAGCGCCGGTTGGCGCATGAAGCTTTCACCAAAACAAAACAAAACAACACCAATTATCCGAGGGTCTCACGATGGCCGGTAGCATTCCCCCCTCCCCCCTGACGGCGGAGCGCATGACCTCGTCTCTGCTCGACATTCTTCGAGAGCGGGCCGAGCAAACGCCTGAGCAGATCGCATTCCATTTTCTTCGCGACGGCGAGGATGATGTCGTGAGCTGGTCGTACGGCCAGTTCGCCGCCGCTGCTGTCCATGTGCGCGACAGGGTGCTGCAGCACTCGTTGCATGAGCGGCGCGTATTGCTGCTGCTCGAACCCGGCCTGAGCTACGTCGCGGCGTTGTTCGGCATCCTGCTCGCTGGCGCCACCGCGGTGCCTTCGTTTCCGCCTGCCGGTTCTCGCGCGGTGGCACGCTTCACGTCGATCTGTCGCGACGCCCATCCTGACGTGGTCATTGCCGGCAAGCTTCACCGCTCGCTGCAACCGCAGCTCGACGCGCTCTACGGCGACCAGCGTGCAGCGCCGGCCTTGCTGACGATCGACGAAGATTCCTTCGACGATAGCGAAGTATCGGCACATGACGTTCGCAACCTGCTGGAGCAGCACGTCGACCTGGATCGGCCGGCGCTGCTTCAGTACACGTCGGGATCGACGGGCGAGCCCAAGGGCGTGATCGTCACGCACGAGAATCTCGTCAGCAACTGCGCGGTGATCGCCGGGCGGCTCGGCCCCGATCCGGATCGCGTCGGCTGCACATGGTTGCCGCCGTATCACGACATGGGGCTGATGGGCGCGCTGCTGCTCGCGGTGTACAGCGGCTTTCCGCTCGTGATTCTGTCGCCGCAGCATTTCGTCCAGCGTCCTTATCGCTGGCTCAAGGCGATCACCGACTACCGCGTGACCACGAGCGTCGCACCGAATTTCGCGTTCGACCTGTGCGTCGACAACATCAGCGAAGAAGAAGCCGCCACGCTCGATCTAAGCGCGTTGCAGCACGTATTCTGCGGCGCGGAGCCCGTGAGCCACACGACGCTCGAACGGTTCTTCGCGCGCTTCGGCCGGCACGGCTTCGAGCGCCGTGCCGTGGTTCCCTGCTACGGCATGGCGGAGGCGACGCTCTATGTATCGGGCAAGGTGGGCCGCTCGCCGGTCTCGCTGATCGAGGTCGACAAAGAGGCGCTCGTTCGGGGCGTGTGCAAGCCGCACGACCCGGAAGTCGACGGGCACGGACGCGCCACGCTGGTTGGGTGCGGGCCCGCGGCAGTCGGCCATCGGCTGCTGATTGTCGATCCGGCGACGAAGCGCGTGCTGCCGGAGCGCACCGTCGGCGAGATCTGGTTTAGTGGTCCGAACGTTGCAGCGGGCTATCTGAATCGTGCGGACAGCGACGACATCTTCGCCGCGACGATTGCCGACGGAGACGGCGGTGATCCGACGCGCTACCTGCGCACGGGCGACCTCGGCTTCCTGAACGGCGGCGAGCTGTTCGTGACGGGCCGCATCAAGGACGTCGTGATTGTCGCCGGGCGCAATCTCTATCCGACCGACATCGAGGGATCCGTGCAATCGGCGCACGAGGCGATTCGCACCAACGGCGTGGTGGCTTTTTCGATCGACGGCGGGCAAGGGGAGTCGCTCGTCATCGTTGCGGAACTCAAACGCTCGCGCCGTCCGAGTCCAGAGCAAATGAGTGAGGTGCGAGCCGCGATCACGTTGGCGGTCACGCGCGACCACGGGGTCTCGCCGGCGGTGGTGCACCTCGGCCCGACTGGTGCGATTCCGCTCACGACGAGCGGCAAGGTGCGTCGGCAAGCGTGCAAGCAAGCGTTCCAGCAAGGCAGCTTGAGCGCACTCGAGACGCGCGCATAAGCGGTTCGCACGAACCGCATCCCCGATTTTCATTGACGCTGTCTTTCTTCGGAGCCAGTCATGGCTGAAGCGGATTCTTTGTCTTCGCGAACACCGGCGGCCGCCCATGAGGCGCAAGCCGATACCGACGTGCGCGCACGCCGGCTCGCTTATCTGACCGTGGGTATCCCCGCGCTCGGTTTCGCACTGGCGATTGCCTATACGTACCTATATGGGGTGCGCGCAACCGACTTCGTACTGTTGGCGGTGATGTATTTCTCGACCGCGATCGGTGTCGAAACCGGCATGCACCGGTATTTCTCGCATCGGTCGTTCAAGGGGCGGCCGGTCGTTACCGTGATGCTGGGCGTGCTCGGCAGCATGGCCGCCCAGGGGCCGATCCTGTTCTGGGCCGCCACGCACCGGATGCATCATGCGTTCACCGATCAGGACGGCGATCCGCATTCGCCGCGCCCGCGCGCGAACCGGCACGGCAAGCTCAGTCGATTCGCGGGCCTTTGGCACGGCCACGTGGGCTGGCTATTCACCGTGCGCCGCGAGAACTGGAGCGCGTATGCCGCAGACCTGCTGCGCGACCGTCTGATCGTCAATCTCAATCTGCGCTACGGGTGGTGGGTGCTGCTCGGCCTCGCGATTCCCGCGCTCGCGGGCGCGTTGCTCGCGCCCGCCGGGCAGAGCTTGCTCGGGGCCGTCGGCGGCTTCCTGTGGGGCGGCCTCGCTCGGATATTCCTGCTCGATCAGTCGACCTGGGCCGTCAATTCGCTGTGCCACACGATCGGCACCCGACCGCACGCGACACGCGACCATAGCCGCAACCTGGGCCTGCTCGCGATCGTGTCGGTGGGCGGCGCATGGCACAACAACCATCACGCGCAGCCGGCGTTCGCCAACAACGATCACGCGTTCTGGCAGATCGATCCGTCCGCCTGGCTCATCCGCCTGCTCGACGCGCTGGGACTCGTCACGGAGGTGCGCTATGCGCCGAAGCGCCGCGCGGCGTTCTCCTCAACTTCGCCGTAATCCTCTATTAGCGTTTGGAGAATCCTATGAATTCGTCGATTCAGGTTGCCCCCGGCGTGACTGCCGCCGGCGGGCTGTCGGCCCCTGACGGCCAGATCCCCGGCGTTTCGCCGCTAAAAGGCAGTGGTGCGCGCGTCAAACGCTACACCGCCCTGGCCGTCATGCTGGTGCCGCTTGCCGGGTTCGCGCTGGCGGTGCGTCAACTCGTGCTGGGCGACTTCGCCGTCACCGACCTGGTGTTGTTCGCGGTGTTCTATTTTCTGCACATGGGCGGGATCACGATGGGCTTCCATCGGTATCTTGCGCACAAGACGTTCCGGACCTCGAAGTGGTTCGAAGGGCTGCTGCTGATCTGTGGCTCGATGGCCGCGCAAGGGCCGGTCATGTTCTGGGTGACGACGCATCGCCGTCATCACCTGTACAGCGACCAGAAGGGCGATCCGCATTCGCCGAACCTGGGCGGCGCGGGCCTGCTCGCGAAGCTGCGCGGCCTCTGGTATGCGCACATGCCGTGGATGCTGGCACCGGACGTGTCGGGGTGGACGTTCTTCGCCCCCGATGTGTTGCGCGATCGCCGCCTGTTTTTCTATCACCGCACCTATGTCTGGTGGATCGTGCTCGGCCTCGTGCTGCCCGCCGCAATCGGAGGCGCGATCGGCGGTTCCTGGCACGGCGCGTGGAACGGCCTGCTGTTCGGTGGCTTCGCACGGATTTTCCTGGCCAATCAGGCTGCCTGGTGCGTCGGGTCGGTTTGCCACATGTTCGGTGGACGGCCCTTCAAGACCGACGACAACAGCGCGAACAACTGGACCGTCGCCATCCTCACGTTCGGCGAAGGTCTGCAGAACAACCATCACGCGTTCCCCGCGTCGTATCGCCATTCGGTGAAGTGGTACGAGCCGGATCTCAGCGCGTGGGTGCTCTGGACGCTCGGCAAGGCGGGGGTCGTCTGGGACCTGCGCTTGCCGGGGCCGGCCGCGATCCGCAAGTTGGCCAAGCAACCGTATTGAAGAAAGTTGCCTTCATGAAGCTGTTCATCTCCCTCGTATAGAAGGATTATTCATCATGTCTCAAGCTGGAATCCTGGGCGGCCTGTTCGGCCGCAAGAAAGCGGTCGCCGCCGACGTCGGCCCCCTGACGGAAGCGTCGATCCGCAGCTGGCTGGTCGACCGGCTCGCGAAGCAGCTGAAGATGGACCGGGCTGCCATCGATCCCGCCAAACGCTTTGACGAGTATGGGCTCGATTCGATCGTTGCCGTGCAGGTGTCGGGCGATCTCGAGAAAGTCGTGGAGCAGCGGCTGTCCCCGGCGCTGCTGTTCGAACACAACAGCATCGACGAACTGGCGCGCCACCTCTCGACCGAGCTCGGTCTGCAGGCTGCGTAAGCGGAGATCGACATGGCGAACACCTACACTGTTCCGAGCGCGCCGCCGGCGCGTTTCGACGAATTCCTGCAGAAATCGAAGGCGCTCGAGGGCGTGCGGCTGACCGATGCGATTCCAAAGTCGCTATACGAGCCGCGTGCGTGGCGTGGCGTTCTCGGCTTCGTGGTGAGCTATGCGGCGTATGTCGGCGCGCTCGTCGGCATCGCGTACGCGCCGCACTGGTTGTTCTACGTTCCGCTGTGGCTGCTGGCTGGCCTGGGCGGCTGGGGGCTGCATTGCATCGCGCACGATTGCGGGCACAACTCGTTCTCCCGCTCCCGGTGGTTCAACCTGACGATCGGGCATCTATCGCTGCTGCCGCTGCTGTATCCGTTCCATGCGTGGCGTCACACGCATAACCTGCACCACGCGAACACCAACAACCTCGAGCTCGACACCGACTGGCGGCCGATTCCCGCGCCGCTTTACGATCGCATGCCGCTCCTCAAGCGCCTCGAGTACGCCGGTACCCGCAAGTGGCTGTTCTGGGCAGGTACGTTGAGCTACTGGAAGGAATCGGGCTTCCGTCCCGGCTTCTATCCGAAGCGCGAGATGCGGCGCGACGTGAAGCGCTCGATCGGCTTCGTGCTGATCGTCGCGATGCTCTATTTCCCTGCGCTGATCTACTTTACCGGCGTCACGGGCCTGTTCCTGTACTTCGTCGTGCCGTGGCTCATGATCCACGCGTGGTTCAGCGCCACGACGCTGATGCATCACACGTCGGACGACATCCCGTTTCTGCCGTCGCAGCACTGGACGCCGAACGCAAGTCGCCTGCTCGTGACGACGGACTACCGGTATCCGAAGTGGCTGCACTTCATGACCCATAACATTTCGGTGCATACGGCGCACCACGTCGCGCCGATCGTGCCGTTCTACAACCTTCCGAAGGCACAGGCGGCGCTCAAGGCAGCGTTTCCGGGAATGATTCGCGAAAAGGATTTCACGTTCGGCGATCTGTGGCACGTGATCCGCCACTGCCACTTCTACGACACCGAGTCAGGCTATTACCGGACCCTGTCCCGGGAGGCCGTGGCCGTCGGCGCGCGTGCGGCGACGGAGGGCCGGTGATGGCGGCCGCGAATCACACGGAAGTCTCGCCGATCACCCGGCAGACCAGGAAGGCGCCTTCGCTGCGCGTGCGGCTCGGCCGTCACGCGTTCCGGATGCTGAACACGTTCGCGCCGCGCATTGCCGGACGGCGCGCGGCCGATGCGTTCGGCTTCACGCGTGGCTACGGGCTGCCCGTCAGCGATCGCATACCCCTCGGCGCGACGGTGACGTCCATCGAGGGCAACGATGACATCGACCGGGCCTATTATTGGGAGGGCGGTGCGGCGCGGGTGCTGCTCGTGCACGGCTGGGGCACCGACAGCAGCAGCATGCTGAGCTTCGTCAAGCCGATGAAGACGCTGGGCTTTTCGGTGGCGGCATTCGACGCGCCCGCGCATGGTCTGTCGCCGGGCAAGCACACGACGATGACGCAGTTCACGCGGGCGACGGGTGCGGCGCTGGATGCGATCGAAGGCGCGCAAGTGGTGATTGCACATTCGCTCGGCTCGATCGCGACGATCTCGGCGCTGGCGGAGCGCTCGCGCCGCGCGTCGTTGCGCTGCATCGTGCTGATCGCGCCGACGAGCGCGCTGACCGAGGTGCTGGAGCGCTGGGCGAACCGCGACATGGCGTTGCCGCGCCCAGTGATCGAGCGCATCTATGCGGAGCTGCAATGCCGCAATGGCGTGCCTGTCAGCCATTGGGACATTCTGGCGCGCGGCGCGTCGCTCGATGTCCCGGTGCTGGTCGTGCACGACCCGGCCGATCCCGTGGTGCCGTACTGCGAGGCGCAGCGGGTGGTGGCGGGCCTGCCGCAGGCGACATTGTGGCCGGCGCCGGGCACGGGTCACGGGCGGATCTTGTCGGATGCGAGGGTACGCGAGCAGGTGCGCGAATTCGTGAAGCGACAAATGTCGAATCTTGGAGAGTTGGCGGGATGAGCACGACAGCGGTGGAGATGCGCACGTTGATGTGTCTGGTGTGCGGCTGGATTTACTCGGAAGAAAAAGGTGCGCCGGAAGACGGCATTGCACCGGGCACGCGCTGGGAAGATATTCCGGCCAAATGGAAGTGTCCCGAGTGCGGCGTCGGCAAGGAGGATTTCGAAATGATATCGATTTGACCGAACGGAGGGGGCGCCGCGCGGCGCCCCCGATCCTGTGCCCGCAAGCACGAGATGCGGGTTCACGAGCGTGCCGGGCAGGCGAAGCCGCATCCCACGGCAGGCAACACGCGACGATGCGGTGGCATTGCTTCAGGCGAAACTGAACGTTGAATGGAGTGTTGAAATGGTTGCTCGACAAGTAGTGATCTGCAGTCCGGTAAGAACGCCCATCGGGGCGTTTGGTGGCACGTTGACGAACGTCGCCGCGACGACGCTCGGCGCAATCGCGGTGCGCGAAGCGCTGCGCCGCAGCAAGGTTGATCCGGCGGCGTTGGCTTCGGTCGTGATGGGCAACGTCATTCAGGCGGGAAACAAGATGAATCCCGCGCGTCAGGCAGCCGTCGGCGGCGGCATTCCGGTGGAGGTGCCTGCGCTGACCGTGAATCGCGTCTGTGGCTCGGGCGCTCAGGCCATCGTGAATGCGGCCCAGGAAATCTGGCTCGGATTCGGCGAGGTCGCGGTGGCGGGCGGTATGGAAAACATGGACCGTGCGCCGTATCTGCTGCATAGCGGTCGGTGGGGCCAGCGCATGGGCAATACCGAAATCGTCGACAGCATGCTCGGGGACGGCCTCGTCGACGCGTTTTCCGGCCGGCATTCCGGATGGCATACGGAAGACCTCGTTTCGAAGGTGGGCATGACGCGCGAGCAGCAGGACCGTTGGGCGGAACGTTCGCAAAGGCGCTTCGCGCAGGCTCAAGAGCGCGGGGCGTTCGACGCCGAGCTCGTCGCGGTCGATATCGAGGGGCGCAAGCAACCCGTCCGATTCGAGCGCGACGAGCAGCCGCGGCCGGACACGACGATCGAGTCGCTTGCCCGATTGAAACCCGCGTTCCGGTCTGACGGCACCATTACCGCAGGCAATGCACCGGGATTGAACAGCGGCGCGGCGGCGATGGTCGTGGCCGAGCGGCAGTATGCCGAGGCGCGTGGAATCGAGCCGATCGCGACGCTCGTGTCATACGGCGTGGGTGCGGTCGAGCCAGGGATGTTCGGACTGGGGCCCGTGCCGGCAGTCAGGATGGCGCTCGCGCGTGCCGGATGGTCGTTGAACGACGTGGAGCGTTTCGAGATCAACGAGGCCTTTGCCGCCGTGCCGATCGCGGTGATTCGGGAGCTCGGCATCGACGAAGAGCGGGTGAACGTCGAAGGCGGCGCGATCGCGCACGGTCACGCCATCGGTGCGACCGGTGCGGTCTTGACGACCCGTCTCGCGCATTCGATGCGCCGTGATGGCATCAAACGCGGCATGGTGACCTTGTGCATTGGCGGCGGCCAAGGCATCGCCCTCGCGCTGGAGGCCGTCTGACGGCGTCCTGATCGCGACGGGAGCCGGCGACGTCCCGATCATCAGCAATCACGGAGAAGACATGGACCAGCGTTCAGCACTCGAAGACCTGTGTGCCCCTGCCGCGACCGGGCACACGACGACGCAGGCGGAGCTCGCGCGCAAGTGGTTGACCCACTTCGGCGCCGACCGCGTGCAGGACCTCGACCTCGGCATGCTGGAGGCGATTGCCGGCTACGTCAGGAAGGGCGTCTCTCCTCCGGGCGAATAGCGCGCGATTCACGTGCGTCCGTTGCGTGTCCAGCGCGCGTGACCGGCCGGGCCAACGGTGCAAGCGCGGCACAGCTTGCCCCTGGTCTGGCTCGGTCCGATCGCACGCGGACGTGTCGCCCGGCGTCATCGCGTTGATGGCGTCGCGGGGCTGTAACGGCGCGGATGCCGGGGTCGCGATGGGCCTCGCGCATTCGCGGCGTGTGCCGGCCCGGACGGCCGTGGACGAAACGCGGCTGTTCCTCAATTAATGACCAAACCGCAAGACCTAGTGCATAGATATCGTTTGCGGCAGCGTTAATGACTATCGACAATCGTGGCTCGAATTCCCGCCCTTGCGCCAGAAGCGCCTTGGGCGGGCGGCACCTGTCGGCTATCCCGGCCGTCCGTGCCATCCAGCTCACGACGACATGTACGCGTTTACGCCCTCATTCCAGAATCCTGCCGGTTCGCCGATCCGCGAGCTGTTCAAGTACCTCTCCGAGCCGGGGATGATTTCGTTCGCGGGCGGCTATCCGGCCAGCGACCTGTTCGACGTCGACGGCCTGAACACGGCCGCCGAACGCGCGTACGCCCACCCGGTGCGCTGCCTGCAATACGGCCCGACCGACGGCCTTGCCGAACTGAAGCAGCAACTGATTGCGTTGATGGCGCGCCGCAACGTCGCGTGCACGCCGGCCGAACTGCTCGTCACGACCGGCTCGCAGCAGGGCCTCGACCTGCTGCTGCGCGTGATGGTCGCGCCGGGCGACGTCGTGCTGACCGAACAGCCGGCTTATCCGGCGACGCTGTCGGCGATGCGCCTGCAGCAGGCGCGCATCATCACGATCCCGGTCGACGGTGAAGGCCTCGACGTCGATCGCCTCGCGTCGCAACTCGCGTCCGGCGCGATCGCGCAGCCGAAACTGCTCTACACCGTCCCGACCTTCGCGAACCCGACCGGCGCGACGCTCACGCGCGAACGCCGGCTGAAGCTGCTGCGTCTCGCGGTGCAATACCGTTTCCTGATCGTCGAGGACGATCCCTACGGCGACCTGCGTTTCGCGGGCGAGCCGGTGCCGTCGATGCTCGCGCTCGCGAACGAAGTCGAAGGCGCGCGCGACTGGATCGTGCATTTCGCGAGCCTGTCGAAAATCGTCGCGCCGGGGCTGCGCGTGGGCTGGACGATCGCGCCGGCCGAGATCGCGCGACGCTGCGTGATCGCGAAGCAGACGGTCGACCTGTGCAGCACGCCGTGGACGCAAGCCACCGCCGCCGAATATCTCGCCGACGGCGCGCTCGAACGCCATCTGCCACGCATCACGGCGGCCTACCAGCGCAAATGCGACGCGATGTGCGACGCGCTGCGCGACGGTTTCGGCGATGCGATCACGTTCCATCGTCCCGAAGGCGGGATGTTCGTGTGGGCGCGGATCGGCGCGGTGTCGTCGGACGTGCTGCTGCAACAGGCGATCGCGAACAAGGTCGTCTTCGTGCCGGGCAAGGCGTTCTTCGCGGACAACGTCGACGCCGCATCGCTGCGCCTGTCGTTCGCCGCGCCCGACGTCGACGCGATCCGGGAAGGCGTGGCGCGCCTGGTGCGCGCGTATGGTGCGGCGCTGGCCGCGTGAGGAGACACCCATGAACATCGTCATCAACGACACCGCATGGCTGGATGAAGCGCCGGGCGTGGCCGATATCCGTCCCGTCGCGCACAAGTCGTCGCAGATCAGCGCGGGGCCGCAATACGTCGCGGACGTGCTCGGCCGCTTCGGCGCGGATTCGACCGACACGGGCGACGCCGCACCGGTCGTCCTCGGCTATAACTGAACCGCGCGGCGGCGGGTTTGCAACGGACGCCGTGGGCGCGCCGCGAGCTGCGCCGCCGAAACGGGTAAGCTAGCGCGACCGAATCCCGCAAGATCGCCGCGCCATCATGTCCGATCCCGCTTCCGAATCGCTCCCGCAAACCTATGACCGCCTCTGGTCGTGCCTCGAGTCCGGCGTCGGCACGCAACGCTCGCCGTTCACGATGGTGCAGGCCGCGACGCTCGGTCTCGACGGCGCGCCGAAGGTGCGCACGATCGTGTTGCGGCAAGTGAGCCGCGCCGATCGTCTGCTGGCGTTCCATACGGATGCGCGGTCGGAGAAGGTGGCGGAGTTGCGCCGCGATCCTCGCATCGCCGTCGTCGCGAACGATCTCGACGCGCTCGTGCAGATTCGCGCGGAAGGCGTTGCGTCGATCTGCGACGACGAAGCGCAACGGCGCGCGATCTGGCAATCGAGCCGTTCGCATACGTTGCTGCTGTATCGCGCACCGTTGCGGCCGGGCACGCCGATCGACTCGCCTGAAGAGGCGCACATCACGTCAAGCCCAGGCACGGCCCCCACCGACGACGGCTATCGGAACTTCTGCCTCGTCCACGTCACGGTGACGCGCATCGACTGGCTCGAACTTGCCCGCGGTGGTCATCGCCGCGCGGTATTCGACGTGAACGACGACGGCTACGCAGGCCGCTGGATCGCCCCCTGACGTCGACGTTCGCACGCCTGCTACAAACGCGTACAAATCAGACACATCCCGGATACATCAGACCTTTCAAATGGGTGACCGCCGCGTAACCGCCGCGTGCCCGAATGAAAGCAAAGGCGCGCCCGGGCGCGCGGCATGTTCACTTTCAACCTCACGAAAGGAGATGCCGAGCGATGTCTTCCACACCGTTTTCCCCGATGCGTCGGCACCTGCTGGCCACGTCCGTGGCCGCGGGTGTATCCGCGATGCTGCCCACCGCGCTGCATGCGGCAACCGGCGACACCGGCATACGCCCGTTCACCGCCCATATCCCCGATGACGCACTGGTCGACCTGCGCCGCCGCATCACCGCGACACGCTGGCCGGGTCGCGAGACCGTCGCCGACGAATCGCAAGGCGTGCGGCTCGCGCGCATGCAGGCGCTGCTGCGCTACTGGGGCACCGACTACGACTGGCGCAAGGGCGAGGCGCGCCTGAACGGCTTCCCGATGTTCATCACGGAAATCGACGGGCTCGACATCCACTTCATCCACGTCCGATCGCGGCACGCGAATGCGATGCCGATGATCATGACGCACGGCTGGCCCGGTTCGGTCTTCGAGTTGGTGAAGGCGATCGGCCCGCTCACCGATCCGACCGCGCACGGTGCGAGCGCCGACGATGCGTTCCACGTCGTCGTGCCGTCGCTGCCGGGCTTCGGCTTCTCGGGCCGCCCGACGAAGACGGGCTGGGGCTCGGACCACATCGCCCGCGCATGGGGCGAGCTGATGGCGCGCCTCGGCTATACGCGCTTCGTATCGCAGGGCGGCGACTGCGGCTCCGTGATTTCGCACCGGATGGCGATGCAGCGCGTGCAGGGCCTGGCCGGGATTCACGTGAACATGCCGGCGACGGTGCCGCCGGACATCGCGACGCTGCTTCAGGTCGACGCGCCGGCCCCGACGTCGCTGTCGCCGAAGGAGAAGGCCGCGTACGAGAAGCTCGCGACGTTCTATCGCGACAACTGCGGCTACTCGGCGATGATGGTCACGCGTCCGCAGACAGTCGGCTACGCGCTCGCCGATTCGCCGTCGGGGCAGGCCGCGTGGATGTACGACAAGATCTCGCAGTGGACATACAGCGGCGGCGTACCCGAACGTTCGATTCCGCGTGACGAGATTCTCGACGACATTTCGTTGTACTGGCTGACCAATACGGCGACGTCCTCCGCGCAGATCTACTGGGAGGATCACTCGAACAACTTCAACGCGGTGGACATCTCGCTGCCGGCCGCGATCACGGTGTTTCCCGGCGAGATCTATCAGGCGCCGCGCAGCTGGGCCGAGCGCAGCTATCACAACCTGATCTACTTCAACGAAGTCGACAAGGGCGGGCATTTCGCGGCATGGGAGGAGCCGGAACTGTTCGCGCGCGAAGTGCGTGCCGGTTTCCGGCCGTTGCGTCGCGCGTAAGCGCGGCTCGACGGGCGCGCGCGGGCCGGTTGCGATGCCGGCCTGCGTCCGTTGCCGCATCGGTGCATGGGGGCGCGTGTGTTGCGCGGCCCCCGAAACGTACCGCCTCGCGGGCGTTTTTTGAATCGCTCTGTGTCGTATCCGAACACAGATACGTTGGGATACAAAGCGTCCGGATGGTTCGGATATAAATCCGGTGAAGCGATTCACACGGCGGCGCGAAGCGATGCGCAGCCGGCGTGAACGGCGATACCGGAGCGCCCGCACCTGCCGTGGGCTCCTCACTTAGCGATCGACAATGGAGAACGAGTCATGCCTGATACCGTGAATAGCCGCCGCCGCCTGATCCTGGGTACGACAATCGCAAGCCTGAGCCTCGCCGACCTCGGCTTCGGCTCGCTGGCGCACGCGCAGTCGGCGCCCGATGCCCCGACGAGCCGCGCGGCCGGCGCGGCGTCGCTCGGCACCATCCACCAGATCGACGCGGGCGTGCTGAACGTCGGGTATGCGGACCTCGGGCCGAAGAACGGCCCCGTCGTGTTCCTGCTGCACGGCTGGCCGTACGACATCTACAGCTACGCGGACGTCGCGCCGCTGCTCACGGCGGCCGGCTATCGCGTGATCGTGCCGTACCTGCGCGGCTACGGATCGACGACGTTCCGCTCGGCCGACACGCTGCGCAACGGCCAGCAGGCGGTGACGGCCGTCGACATCGTCGCGCTGATGGATGCGCTGAAGATCGACCGTGCGATATTCGGCGGCTACGACTGGGGCGCACGCACGGCCGACGTCATCGCGGCGCTGTGGCCGCAGCGCGTGAAGGCGCTGGTGTCGGTGAGCGGCTACCTGATCGGCAGCCAGCAGGCGAACACCAAGCCGCTGCCGCCGCAGGCCGAACTCCAGTGGTGGTATCAGTTCTACTTCTCGACCGAGCGCGGCGCGCTCGGCTACGCGGAGAACCTCGATGCGTTCAACAAGCTGATCTGGCGGCTCGCGTCGCCGAAGTGGCAGTTCTCCGACGAGACCTATGCTCGCAGTGCCGCATCGTTCCAGAATCCCGACCACGTGGCGGTCGTGATCCACAACTATCGCTGGCGCCTCGGTCTCGCGAAGGGCGAAGCGAAATACGACGACATCGAGCGGCGGCTCGCGGCCGGGCCGGTCATCACCGTGCCGACGATCACGATGGAAGGCGATGCGAACGGCGCGCCGCATCCGGCCCCGGCCGCGTATGCGAAGAAGTTCACCGGCAAGTACCAGCACCGCACGATCACCGGCGGCATCGGCCACAACCTGCCGCAGGAAGCGCCGCAGGCGTTCGCCGATGCGATCCTGCAAGTGGAGCATCTGTGATGCGGGCGCGTACCGGTGTTGTGCGTCACGGCGCGCGCCGTGCGCTCGTCGCGGGCGTGTTGCTGGCCGGCGCGTTGTCGGCGAGCGTCCCGGCCGCGTTCGCGGAGCAGCCGAAGCCGGCCGCGTCGCCGATCTACGGCGTGACGATCCCGCCCGGCTACCGGAAGTGGGAAATGGTCGCGCCGGCCGAGGAGGCGGCGCCGCTCGACGAATTGCGCGTGGTGCTCGGCAATCCCGTCGCGATGCGTGCGCTCGAAAAGTCGACGCTGCCGTTTCCGGACGGCACGATCCTCGTGAAGCTCGCGTACAAGCGCAAGCAGTCGGACGAGTTCCCGTCGGCGACGGTGCCGGGCCAGGCGACCACCGTGCAGGTGATGGTGAAGGATTCGCGTCGCTATGCGTCGACGGGCGGCTGGGGCTTCGGGCGCTTCATCAACGGCGTGCCGGCCGATATTGGTCAGCACCAGACGTGCTTTGCGTGTCACCAGGCGCGCGTGAAGAATCACGACTTCGTGTTCACGCGGTTGGCGCCCTGATGTGACTTGACGGGATTGGCTTGACGGAAAGGCGTGCCGCACGAGGCACGCCTTTTTTTGTAGCGCGCGGATGACGGGACACGGATCGGCATGCGGGTTTGTATCGCACTGTGTCTGCGGCCGCTCCTGAAAAACTGGCATGCAGGAAGCACCGGTTTTGGAAACATGCCGGATACGTGAGCGGGTTCTACTGTCGACATGCAGGAAACGTTCGATGCCAGCCGATCTGGATCGGATGCCGAATGATCGATACACCCACTTCCTTTTAGGAGAACACTCATGAAAGTCGCTCGAATCCTCGCCGTTGCCGTCCTCGCTTCGATCCCCGCATTGTCGTTCGCCGATACCGGCCACGGCCTCACGCGTGCCGACGTGCGCGCCGATCTCGTTCGGCTCGAGAAGGCCGGCTACAGCCCGGCCAGCGGCGAAGCCAACTACCCGGACGATATCGCTGCCGCGGAGAACGCAGTCGCCGCGCAGCAGCTCGCGCGCTCGGACCAGAACGGCCCGTCGAAGTCGCAGGGCGACAACGTCGCCGCCGCGTCGGTGCCGGCCGCCCGCTACGCCGCGTCCGACACGGGCGCTGCCCGCGACGGACGCACGGGCGCCGCCGACGGCCTGTACGCGCATTCGTGATCCGCTGCCGCGCCTGCCGAGCGCCGGCGCGGCCGCATCGGAAACATTTCAGATGGACAACACGACAGGAAGGAGCAAGACGATGGTCGGTTTGACGAAACGGGTGCTGGTGTCCGCGGCGGTGCTTGGCGGGCTGTTCGGTGCGGTCACGGCGCAAGCTGCGCCGAAGGAAGACCTGAAGGGCACGAACGTCGTGCTGGTGCACGGCGCGTTCGCCGACGGGTCGAGCTGGAACCGCGTGATTCCGCTGCTCGAGGCGCGCGGCCTGCATGTCGTAGCGGTGCAGAATCCGCTGAGCTCGCTCGCCGACGATGCCGCCGCGACGAAGCGCGCGATCGACGAGCAGAAGGGGCCCGTCGTGCTGGTCGGCCATTCGTGGGCCGGCGTCGTGATCAGCGATGCGGGCAACGACGACAAGGTGAAGTCGCTCGTCTATGTTGCCGCGTTCGCGCCGGACAACGGCCAGTCGATCGCCGATGTCACGCAGGGGCTGCCGGCGCCGGCGTGGGCCGGCGAGCTGCGCAAGGACTCGGGCGGTTTCGCGACGCTGTCGGACAAGGCGATCGCGCAGGATTTCGCACCGGACCTGTCGCCCGCGCAGCAGCGCGTCGTCGCGGCGACGCAAGGGCCGTGGTACGGTGGCTGTATTTCGCAGAAGGTCACGCAGGCCGCGTGGCATGAGAAGCCGTCAACGTTCGTCGTCGCGACGCAGGACCGGATGATCGATCCGAAGCTGCAGGAGACGATGGCGAAGCGGATCGGTGCGACGGTCACGCGCGTGAACGGCAGCCACGTCGCGATGTTGAGCCAGCCGAAGGCCGTGGCCGACGCGATCATCGCGGCCGCGGAGCGTGCGAAGCACGATACGCAGTGATCGATGCGGCGCCGCGATGCGAATGGCGCGCGGCGCCTCCTTCCCGCCATCCGCCTCGAAGGAAGTCCCCTTGGGGGAAATGGCGGGCTTTCTCGGAGCACATTCTGATGACGCAGCAACTCTGGCAACTGTCGGCGACTGAAATCGCGAAGCGGGTGCGGCAACGTGAAGTGTCCGCGCGGGAAGTGGCGGATGCGACGCTGGCCCGTCTCGATGCGGTGAACCCGGCGATCAACGCGGTGGTCGAGCATCGTCCGGACGACGTGCGGCGGCAAGCCGACGAAGTCGATCGCGCGATCGCGCGCGGCGACGATCCGGGGCCGCTCGCCGGCGTGCCCGTGACCGTGAAGATCAACGTCGACGTCGCGGAATTCGCGACGACCAACGGCACGCGCCTGCAGGAAAACCTGATCGCGAGCGCCGACAGTCCGTCGGTCTCGAACCTGAGGAAGGCCGGCGCGGTGCTGCTCGGCCGCAGCAATTCGCCGACGTTCGCGCTGCGCTGGTTCACGTCGAATCTCGTGCATGGGCATACGTACAATCCGCGTAATCGGTCGCTGACGCCGGGCGGATCGAGCGGCGGCGCGGCGGCTGCCGTGGCCGCCGGGATCGGCCCGCTCGCGGTCGGCACCGACATCGGCGGCTCGGTGCGCTATCCGGCCTATGCGTGCGGTGTGCACGGGATCCGGCCGTCGCTCGGACGCGTCCCGGCGTTCAATGCGTCGTCGCCCGAGCGTGCGATCGGCGCGCAGTTGATGTCGACGACCGGGCCGATCGCGCGCACGATCGACGATCTCGCGCTGGCGCTGCGAGCGTTCGCCGCACCGGACCCACGCGACCCATGGTACGTGCCGGTGCCGTTCGAAGGCCGTGCGGCGCCGAAGCGAGCAGCGCTGTGCGTGCGGCCGGGCGGCCTGCAGGTCGTGCCCGAAGTCGAGGCCGCGTTGCGCGATGCCGCGCGCCGGCTCGTCGATGCAGGGTGGACCGTCGATGAAATCGACGATACGCCGCCGATGCGCGAGGCTGCGTTGTTGCAGGAGCAGCTCTGGCTTGGCGACGGATTCGACGCGTTGACGAACGCGGTCGCGAGCGACGGCGACCCGGGCGCGGCCGCGGTGATCGCCGCCGTGCGCGGCAAGGTGCGCGATCTGCCGGCCGACGTGATCAGCCGCGCGCTCGTGCGGCGTACGACGCTGACGCGGCAGTGGCGGCTGTTTCTCGATGAATACGCGGTATTGCTGCTGCCGGTGTCGTCGGAGCTGCCGTTCCCCGACGACCTCGACAGGCAAGGACCGGAAGGGTTCGAGCGCGTATGGGAAGCGCAGCTCACGCTGCGTGCGCTGCCGGCGATGGGGTTGCCGGGACTTGCGGTGACGACGGGGATCGTCAATGACGTGCCCGTAGGCGTGCAGGTGGTCGCCGCGCATCATCGCGAGGATCTGTGCTTGCTGGCGGGGCGCGACATCGAGGCGCGCGGCGCGCTGGTGACCGTGGTCGATCCGATCGTCTGAGGCGGCGACGGGCGTGGTGCATCGGCGATGCACCGCGTCCGCCGAATGTCGGTTATCGATCCTTCAAAGCGCGCCGTTCGACCCGGCGCGCGATTCCATTTCGGATTCCCTCGCAACGTGCGGCGCGTCGTGTGCCGTACCGTTCCTGACTTCGCAGTCGCCCATCCTTTCAAGAACCTTCGATGCGTGCCATCGAACGGCCGTCGCTCCAGATCCCCCGCATGAACCCGCACCGATTGCGCGCGTCTGCCATTGCATTTCGCGCGCCGCTGATTAGGAAATGAATTTTTATTGGTTCTGCTTCCTCGAGCGCACTCGCATAGTCGGGCTGACGGCTATAGACAGCACCCAAGCTGCGCAGGCCGCAATCCCGGCGTTGTTGATCATACGAATTTGCGAGAACGAGGAAGCGTGATGACGTTTGCATTGGAAGAACGAACGGCTGCCCGGCAGGCGCTCGAAGCCGCGCGCGCGGCGGCCGCATCGGCGGGCACGCCTTACGCGGGCGGCGTGGCGCCGCAAGTCGCGTGGGCGCTGTTCACCGCCGGCGACGCGTTGCTGGTCGACGTGCGCACCGCGGAAGAACGGAAATTCGTCGGCCACGTGCCGGAGTCGCTGCATGTGCCGTGGGCGACCGGCACGAGCCTGACGCGCAACCCGCGCTTCGTGCGCGAGCTGGAAGCGAAGACCGGCAAGGACGCGGTGGTGCTGTTGCTCTGCCGCAGCGGCAACCGGTCCGCGCAGGCGGCCGAAGCCGCGACCAAAGGCGGTTTCACGCAAGTATTCAACGTGCTCGAAGGGTTCGAGGGCGACCTCGATGAACAGCGGCATCGCGGCAGCCGGAACGGCTGGCGCCATCGCGGCCTGCCGTGGGCTCAGGACTGAGTCACGGCCGTTACGGGGAGAAGTCAGCATGGCCGCATTCGACATCGACGACATCGTTCAATCGCTTCAGACCGTGCGTCGCGCGTGGCGCGAGAAGCAGCGGCGCTCGCTCGAACCGGGCGGGCGCGACCTGCCGGCGCGCGAGGCGCTCGCACAGATCATCGGCGCGCTGAAGGGCGTGCTGTTCCCGATGCGGCTCGGGCCGCCCGACCTGCGGCAGGAGAGCGAGAACTTCCATGTCGCCCACGCGCTCGACGCGGCGCTGAACGCGCTGCTTGCGCAGGTGACGCTCGAACTGCGCTACGCGGCGCGGCAACGCAACGCCGACGCACCGATCGAAGACGTGGCGTCCACCGCCGTGCAGGCGTTCGCCGAACGCCTGCCCGACATCCGCCGGCTGCTCGACAGCGACGTGCTGGCCGCATTCCATGGCGATCCGGCGGCGGGCAGCGTCGACGAAGTGCTGCTCTGCTATCCCGGCATCCTCGCGATGATCCACCACCGGCTCGCGCATGAGCTGTACCGGCTCGGGCTGCCGCTGCTCGCGCGGATCATCGCCGAGCAGGCCCACGCGGAAACCGGCATCGACATTCATCCGGGCGCGCGCATCGGTGGCGGCTTCTTTATCGACCACGGCACGGGTGTCGTGATCGGCGAGACCGCGATCATCGGCGAGCGCGTGCGAGTGTACCAGGCCGTCACGCTCGGCGCGAAGCGCTTCCCGCGCGATGCTTCCGGCCATCTGGAGAAGGGGCTCGCGCGCCATCCGATCGTCGAGGACGACGTCGTGATCTATGCAGGCGCAACGATCCTCGGCCGCGTGACGATCGGCCGCGGCGCGGTGATCGGCGGCAACGTGTGGCTCACGCAGGACGTACCGGCCGGCGCGAACGTCACGCAGGCCGTGCTGCGCAGCGAAGCGAATGCCGCGCGGCGCGAACCGGCCGAGCCGGTGCCCGACGCGCGGGTGACGACATGAGCGACCTGATCCAGCACTTCGGCGCCAACGTGCGCAAGCTGCGCGAAGCGCGCACGTGGTCACAGGAGCAGCTCGCCGAACACGCGGGGCTGAACCGTTCGTATGTCGGCGAGATCGAGCGCGGCGAGGCGATCGCGTCGATCGTCACCGCGGACAAGATCGCGCGCGCGTTCGACGTGTCGATCTCGACGCTGTTGCCCGGCGTGTACGTCACCTGACTCATCTCGCGTCCTTTCCCGTTCGGCAGTGCCATGTGACGGCTATAGCATGTTGAGCCGGCAGGTGCGTGCTTCCGATAATCACCGAGCGTCATAAGCAATCCCGTTTTTCATCTTAAGAACCCGGAGCCACACATGTCGACCGTTGCAAGCGGCACGGCCGCGCTGAGCGATCACGCCGCCCGCCAACTAGCGAACGCTACCAAGACCGTCCCGCAGCTTTCCACGATTACGCCGCGCTGGCTGACCCACCTGCTGCAGTGGGTGCCGGTCGAGGCCGGCATCTACCGCCTGAACCAGGTGAAGAACCCGGAAGCCGTGCGCGCCGCGTGCACGCAGCTCGAGGACGAAAGCGTGCTGCCGCGGACCTTCGTGCCGTACGAGGAACAGCCGCGCGAGTATTTCCTGAACGCGGTGAGCACGGTGCTCGACGTGCATACGCGGATCTCCGATCTCTACAGCAGTCCTCACGACCAGATCAAGGAACAGCTGCGCCTGACGATCGAGACGATCAAGGAGCTGCAGGAAAGCCAGCTGATCAACAACCCGGACTATGGGCTGCTCGCGAACGTGACCGACGAACAGCGAATCTTCCCGCTGACCGGCGCGCCGACGCCGGACGATCTCGACGAGCTGCTGACCAAGGTGTGGAAGGAGCCGGCGTTTTTCCTCACGCACCCGCTCGCGATTGCCGCGTTCGGCCGCGAATGCACGCGGCGCGGCGTGCCGCCGCCGACGGTCAGCCTGTTCGGCTCGCAGTTCCTCACGTGGCGCGGCATTCCGCTGATCCCGTCGGACAAGGTGCCGATCGCCGACGGCAAGACCAAGATCCTGCTGCTGCGTGTCGGCGACAAGCGCCAGGGCGTCGTCGGCCTCTATCAGCCGGGCGTCGCGGGCGAGCAGGGGCCGGGCCTGTCGGTGCGCTTCATGGGGATCAACGATCAGGCGATCGCGTCGTACCTGATCTCGCTGTACTGCTCGCTCGCGGTCCACTCGCCGGATGCGCTGGCTGTCCTCGATGACGTCGAAATCGCCAAGTACCATGACTATCCCGACACCTACCGTTAATCCCGGCTCGGCCGGCAGCGACGCGCTCGCGTTGCCGCACGCGCCGCTGCCGGCCGGCCTGCCCGA
>NZ_VWWG01000051.1:0-233 GCF_011753085.1 Burkholderia sp. Tr-862 | reverse complement strand
ACTGTAGTGGTCGTAAAGGACGCCTGATGCGTATACTCCGTGGATAGAGTGTCTGGAGAGGAGGTTAAGTGTAAGGAGAAGAAGGTATATAGAACATATTAAGAGCAGGAGGGCATGAAGCGAAAGATATGTGAGAAGGGTGTGTAGAACAGAATGACGTGGGGATAGTGTCAGTGTCCTTAAAGGACTAGAGGATAAATAATAAACGAGTATTTTGGGGTTTTTTTTTTTTA
>NZ_VWWG01000050.1:0-43013 GCF_011753085.1 Burkholderia sp. Tr-862 | reverse complement strand
ACAGCGCGGGCGGCAACCTGGCCGCGGTCGCCGCGCTGCAGCTGCGCGGCTCGGGCATCGCGATCGCGCACCAGTTGCTGCTGTATCCGGTCGTCGATTGCGCGAACGAGCATTCGTCCTACGAATCGCTCGGCGAAGGCTATTTCCTGACGGCGGACGCGATGCGCTGGTTCAAGCGCCAGTATTTCGACGACGGCGCCGACCGCGCATCGCCGCTCGCGAGCCCGCTCGCCGTGGCGGACCTGTCGGGCGCGGCGCCGGCCACCATCGTCAGCGCGGAATTCGATCCGCTGCGCGACGAGGCGGAAGCGTATGCACTGCGGCTCGCGCAGGCGGGTACACCGGTGTCGCTCGTACGCTGGCCGGGCCAGTTGCACGGTTTCGCGAGCATGCTCGGCGCGCTCGACGCGGCCGATCGCGTGCTGACGTTCAGCGCCGACGCACTGCGCCGTGCATTCGACGCGACGGAGGCACAATGACGCTCGCCCGTACGCTGGAAATCGTCGACGAGCTGCGTGCTGGGCGGAAGGTCCTGCTCGTCGACGAAGAGGATCGCGAAAACGAAGGCGATCTCGTGATCGCGGCCGATCACGTGACGTCCGAAGCGATCAACTTCATGGCGCGCTTCGGGCGCGGGCTGATCTGCCTGACGCTGACCGCCGAGCGCTGCGAGCAGCTGAGGCTGCCGCCGATGGCCGATCACAACGGCACGCCGTTCGGTACCGCGTTCACGGTCAGCATCGAGGCGGCCGACGGCGTGACGACCGGCATTTCCGCGGCCGATCGCGCGCACACGATCCGCACGGCGGTCCGCTCGGGCGCACGCGCGGACGATCTCGTGCAGCCCGGCCACGTATTTCCGATCGCTGCGCGCCCGGGCGGCGTGCTGGTGCGCGCGGGGCACACCGAGGCCGGCTGCGATCTCGCGGCGCTCGCCGGGCTCACGCCCGCGTCGGTGATCTGCGAGGTGATGAACGACGACGGCACGATGGCGCGGCTGCCCGAGCTGAAGGCGTTTGCCGCTCAGCATGGGCTGAAGATCGGCACGATCGCCGACCTGATCCACTATCGCCGCGAGCACGAATCGCTCGTCGAGCGCGTCGGCGAGCGGCCGCTGCATACGCCGTGGGGCCGGTTCCGCGCGATCGAGTATCGCGACACGGTGCATGGCGCACCGCATCTCGCGCTGGTGCGCGGCGAGCCCGATCCGTCGACGCCCGTGCTGACGCGCGTGCACGAATGCCATTCACTGCTCGACCTGCTCGACGCGGAGCCGTCCGCGCATTCGTGGCCGCTGCACGCGGCGCTGCAGCGGATCGATGCGGTCGGCTGCGGCGTCGCGGTGCTGCTCGACTGCGACATGCGCGGCGACGCGATGCGCACGCCGGCAGGCCATGCGCGCCGCGACGGCCGCGTGACAGGGATCGGATCGCAGATCCTGCGCGAGCTCGGCCTGCGACGGCTGAACGTGCTGTCGAGCCCGTTCCGGCTGCCGGCGCTGTCGGGGCACGACCTGGAGATCATGGCGTTCATCCCGCTCGGCGACGACGATCCGGAAAGCGCGCGCGCCGCGCAGGCGAGCCCGCTGCGGGCGGCGTGACGCAGCGCCGGCGGGCGCTTCGCCCGTCGTTGCATCGACCCGTGGGTTTCCGCCTGACAGGCTATCGTTTGTTTTTGTGAAATACAGTCTCGGGTTTGTATTTTGACGATACATACCATAGACTGTATTTTTCGATTACAAGCGATCGCCTGTCATTTCGCGGAGAGCCCCATGGCATTCCCAGTCCAGACCTTGAGTCAGTTGCGCCCGATACTCGTCGGCTTCCGGAAGTCCGCGGGGTTCACGCAGGCGCAGCTCGCCGCCCGCCTCGGCGTCACGCAGCAGTCGTACGCGCAGCTCGAAGCCAATCCGTCCGCGGTCAGCATCGAACGGTTTTTCAAGGTGCTGAACGTGCTCGGGGTGCGCCTGACGCTGGATCCAGGCACGCCGGACGACACAGCGAGGCCCGACGTCGCCGCGCCCGCGCCCAAGCGCGCAACGTCCGCGCGCGGTCGCTCGTCAGGTTCGTCCGGCTCGGCCGCCTCGTCCGATACGCCGGGCCGCCCGCCGGCCGCCGCGAAGGCCCCCTCCGCCGGCGCGCGGAAACGGCCTGCCGCGGCGACACCCGGCAAGCCCCGGAACCCGAAGCGGGAGGACTGGTGACGATGGCCCGCCGCCCCCGCCACGACCGCCTCGACCTGTGGATGAACGGCATCCCGGTCGGATACTGGGAAGTCCGGCGCGGCGCCGAGCGCCTCGTCTACCTGCCGGCATGGATCGACGATCCGCAGGGGCGTCCGCTGTCGCTGTCCCTGCCGTTCACGCCCGGCAACCAGCCGCACCAGGGCGCGGTCGTCGCCGATTACTTCGACAATCTGCTACCGGACAGCCAGCCGATCCGCCGCCGCATCGCGCAGCGCTACCGGCTGGGATCGACGGCGCCGTTCGAACTGCTCGCGTCGATCGGGCGCGATTGCGTCGGTGCGCTGCAGCTGCTGCCGCCCGACGAGACGCCGGTCGACCTGCAGGCGATCGACGGCACCGCGCTCGACGACGCAGCCGTCGCCGACGTGCTGCGCCACGCGACCGCCGCGCCGCTGCCCGGCCACGCGGAACCGGACGGCGAATTACGTCTGTCGATCGCCGGCGCGCAGGAAAAGACCGCGCTGCTGCACCACGGCAACCGCTGGCTGCTGCCCGCGGGCAGCACGCCCACCACGCATATCTTCAAGCTGCCGCTGGGGCGCGTCGGGAACATGCAGGCCGACATGCGCACGTCGGTCGAGAACGAATGGCTGTGCTCGAAGATCGTCGCCGCCTACGGCCTGCCGGTGGCCGCGTGCGACATCGGCCGGTTCGACGACCAGAAGGCGCTGATCGTCGAGCGCTTCGACCGCCGCCCGTCCCGCGACGGCACGTGGATCCTGCGGCTGCCGCAGGAGGACATGTGCCAGGCGACCGGCACGCCGTCGGGCGCGAAATACGAATCCGACGGCGGCCCCGGCATCGCGACGATCATGGGTATCCTCGCGAATTCCGCCGAGGCCGCGCAGGACCGGAAGAACTTCTTCGTCACGCAGCTCGTGTTCTGGGTACTCGCGGCCATCGACGGCCATGCGAAGAATTTCAGCATCGCGCACCTGCCGGGCAACACATATCGGAGCACGCCGCTGTACGACGTGCTGTCCGCGCATCCGATCATCGGCACGCGACGCAACCAGCTGCCGCCGCGACGCGCGCGGCTGGCAATGGCCGTGTGCGGGAAGAATCGCCATTACGTGATCGCCGACATCCAGCCGCGTCACTGGATCGCGCAAGGCGCACGTGTCGGTCTGACCGAAGACGAGGTCCGCGCGGCAATGGCCGGCGTGGCCGAACGCACCGAACCGGCGATCGCCGACGTCGCCTCGCGCATTCCCGCGGACTTCCCCGCAGACGTGTCCGATGCGATCTTCGACGGGATGCGCCGCCAGGCGCGCAAGCTCGGCGCGGCCGACTAGGCGGTACGGGCGCGGCCGCGCCACGGCGGCGGGTCGTCCACGTGGACGATGCGGCGCCGCGCCGGCTCCGCACAATGGTCGCCATGCCCATTCCCGACGCCCGCCCCGACATGGAACCCGCCGCCCTCGATACCGCGTTCAGCCCGCTGCAGATCGGCCCGCTGACGTTGCGCAACCGCCTGATCAAGTCGGCGACCAACGAAGGCATGACGCCGAACGGCGTCCCGTCGCGTGCGCTCGTCGGGTTTCATGAGCGCATCGCCGAAGGCGGCGCCGCGCTGACGACCGTCGCGTACTGCGCGATCAGCGACGACGGCCGCACGTTCGTCGACCAGGCGCAGCTCGATGCGCCGACGGTCCGGCAATTCCGCGCGCTGACCGACGCGGTGCATCGCCACGGCGCGGCGGCGTCCGCGCAGATCACGCACGGCGGCTGCTTCACGTTCCTGCCGTCGCTGTCGACGAAACGGCCGTTGAGCGCATCGGGCGGTTTCAACAAGGTCGGCGTGATGAGCGGCCGCTTCCTGAAGCAGGCGATGACGCGCGACCAGATGACCGTGATCGCCGACGAATTCGCGCGTGCGGCGCGGCATGCACGCGACGCGGGCTTCGACGCGGTCGAGATTCACATGGGGCACGGTTATCTGCTGAGCCAGTTCCTGTCGCCGCTGTACAACCGTCGCCGCGACGCGTACGGCGGCGATGCGGCGCGGCGCGCGGCGTTCCCCGTCGAGGTGCTGCGCCGTGTGCTCGATGCGGTCGGCCGCGATCTCGCCGTGGTCTGCAAGATCGGCGTAACCGAAGGCGTGCGCGGCGGCGGGACGGCCGACGACGCCTGCGAGATCGCACGGCGGCTCGAGGCCGAAGGCGCGCATCTGCTGGTGTTGAGCGGCGGGATGAACGTCGAGTCGGTATGGCAGCTGTTCGGCAGCCCGCTGCCCGGCGACGCGCGCGCGAACGCCGACAACGCGATCGTGCGCGCCGCGATGGCGCTGCAAAAGCTCACCGAGCCGAAGCTGGGCGCGTTTCGCGAAATGTATTTCCTCGAGCATTCGAAGAAAGTGCGCGCGGCCGTCCGGATGCCGCTTGCCTATCTCGGCGGCGTGCGCTCGCGCGAGAACGTCGCGCTGGCGATGCGCGAAGGGTTCGACGCGGTGGCGCTCGCCCGCGCGCTGGTGTTCGAGCCGGGCTTCGTGAACGGGCTGCGCGACGGCCGAATCGCGCAGTCGGGCTGCACGTCATGCAACCGCTGCGTCGTGTCGATGTACACGCCCGGGGGCACCGCGTGCGTGCTGAAGGAGCCGAACGACCCGGCGCCGAACCGTGTGCCGGCCGTGGGTGCTTGAGGTCGGGCCGCGGCTGATGCCGCGCTCGCGGCTACCGACGCGCCCCTCTGCCGTTCAGCCGGCGTCGCGGGCGCGGGCCAGCGCCGCGAGGTTCCCTTCCCCGAATCCGTGGTGCCCTTGCCGCTGCACGATCTCGAAGAAGATCTCGCCGGGTCGGCGCTTGACGAAGGTCTGGAAGAACAGCCGCGGCACGCCATCGCTGCCGATTTCGCCGTCGACCAGCACCGCGCGGCGGCGCAGCGCATCGAGATCGACGCCGTGCCCCGGCAGCCGCGCATCGACTTCGTCGTAATAGCGCGCCGGCGGCTCGATGAATTCGACGCCGTTCGCGCGCAGCGCATCGACGCTCGCCAGGATGTCGTCGGTCGACAGCGCAACGTGCTGGACGCCTTCGCCGGGATGGTCCGGCAGATACGCGTGCATCAGCTCGGTGCGCCGCGTGCCTTCCTCATACACAGGAATCCGCACCGCGCCGCACGGCGACACCATCACGCGCGACTCTTCCGATACATGCCAGTGCGCATCGATCTCATGGATTTCGCGGAAGTGCAGCAGGTCATGGTAGAAGTCGAGCCATTCGCGCATGCGCCCCGCGCCGACCGTCTGCGTGAAGTGGTCGACCTGTTGCAGGCCCGTGCCCACGCAATCGTGATCGGTATGGGCGGTCGCGATATCGATCGGCCGGAAATCGATGTCGAAGATCGAGATGTCGCCGACGCCGCCGCGCTGGCCGTCCCGTCCGCGCCAGCGGTCGACGAAATAGAGGTGCGAATCGCCGATGCCCTGGATCGCGGGAATCTTCAGCTCACCGACTCCAATCCGCTCACCCTCGAACGCCCACGCGCCCAGCTCAATCGCCCGTTCGAACGCGCGCCGCGCACTCGCCACGCGCAGCCCGATCGCGCAGACGCCCATCCCGTATTCCTCCGCATAGCGCGCCGCGAACGATTCGGGCTCGGCGTTGATCAGGAATTGCATCTGCCCTTGCCGATACAGCGTGACGTTCTTGCTCACATGGCGCGCGATCGCCTTGAACCCGAGCTGCTCGAAGCGTTGCGCGAGCGCGTCCGGCACCGGCGCCGCGAACTCGACGAATTCGAGTCCGGCCATCCCGAGCGGATTGGCGGCCGGATCGGCGACGGGCGGCGTATCGCTGGACAGGGGGTGGGAATTGCCGGGCATTCCAGTCTCCGGGGCATGCAGTCGATGAGGATGACGCCCGGCGCGCGCGGCACGCCCGGCCGATGCGACGGCCGGACATCCGCCCGATCCGGGCGAGGTTTTGATGGTCCAGATTTTAACCAGATCGTTCACGGCGGCACACCCTGACCGAACGGGATATCGGTACCTCGCTTAGTGCAAACCCGAAAAGCGTTCGATAATCGCACATAATAGAACGATAATCGCGCACTTTGACCGATCGGCCAATTGCCGGGACGGCGCGCGCACCCTATTCTCCGCTCACCCCATCGACTTAATGCAGCATCGGACGCGGCGGCGCCACGATTCCACGATGCGCCGTGCCAGGAGACTACGCCATGACCCCAACCTTCGAGACCCTCGACGCCGCCGCCGGCGCCCGCGCGCGCAGCCAGGCCCGCAAGGCCGCGATCGGCAGCTTTGTCGGCGCCGTCGTCGACTGGTACGACTTCCTGCTGTACGGGATCGTCGCCGCGCTCGTATTCAATTCCGAATTCTTCCCGAAGATCAGCCCGACCATGGGCACGCTCGCGGCGTTCGCGACCTTCGGCGTCGGCTTCCTGTTCCGTCCGCTCGGCGGGGTTGTGTTCGGCCATTTCGGCGACCGGCTCGGCCGCAAGCGGATGCTCGTGCTGACCGTGATGCTGATGGGACTGTCGACCGTCGCGATCGGCCTGCTGCCGGGTTTCGCGACGATCGGCTGGTGGGCGCCCGTGCTGCTGGTGCTGATGCGTGCGATCCAGGGCTTCGCGGTCGGCGGCGAATGGGGCGGCGCGGCGCTGATGGCCGTCGAGAGCGCGCCAAAGCAGAAGAAGGCGTTCTACAGCAGCGGCGTGCAGGTCGGCTACGGCGTCGGGCTCGTGCTGGCGACGGGAATCGTGTCGATCCTGAGCCATACGCTCGGCGAGGCCGCGTTCAAGTCATGGGGGTGGCGCCTGCCGTTCGTGTTCAGCATCGTGCTGGTGCTGATCGGGCTGTGGGTCCGCAAGAGCATGGACGAGTCGCAGGAGTTCGTCGAGAAGGTCGAGCACGGCAACCGCAAGCTGCGCCTGCCGGTGCTCGAAGCGCTGACGCGCCATCCGAAGGCGTTCCTGCTGATCGTCGCGCTGCGCCTCGCCGAGCTGTTCACGATGTATATCGTCACGGCATTCGCGCTCAGCTATTCGACGTCGAACCTGGGCCTGTCGCGCGACCTGTTCCTGAACATCGGCCTGCTGGTCGGCGCGGTGAGCTGCGTGACGATCCCGTGCTTCGCCTGGCTCGCCGACCGCTTCGGCCTGCGCCGCATCTACCTGATCGGCGCGGTGATCGGCCTCGTGTCGGCGGTGCCGTTCTTCGTCGCGCTGGAGTCGCGCTCGATCGCGTGGATCGTCGTGTTCTCGATCCTGTTGGCCAATGCCGCGCACGACATGGTCGTGAGCGTCCAGCAGCCGCTCTTCACCGAGTTGTTCGGCGCGGAATACCGCTACAGCGGCGCAGGCGTCGGCTATCAGTTCGCGAGTGTGGTCGGCGGCGGGTTCACGCCGTTCATCGCGGTGGCGCTGGTCAGCATGGCCGGCGGTTCGTGGCACTTCGTCGCCGCTTATCTCGCGGTGGGCTGCCTGATCTCGCTGGTGGTCGCCGCGCGGATGCGCGCGGCGCAGTGACGCAATGACGGCATGGCCGGCCCGCTGCGCGGCCGGCCATTTCCGCACCGGCTTCCCACTGCCGGCAGTCGGGCGCAAGCCGCGCCCGCCCAACGTCAAACACGGTCAATCCCGCACGCAGAAGCCCTTTTTCCCCGCTGAACATTCCACGCCGGCCGCCGACCAATGGCATCATATGGGCCTACGTCAGTCACCGATACGCCCCCATATCATGTCGAATCTCATCGTCCACGGCGGCACTCCGCTGCGCGGGGACATCAAGCCGTCCGCGAACAAGAACGCCGTCCTGCCGATTCTGTGCGCCACCCTGTTGACCGATCAGCCGCTGCGCCTCGTCGGCGTGCCGGACATCACCGACGTGCGCAAGATCCTCGACATCTTCCGCACGCTCGGCAGCGACGTGTCGGTCGACTTCGTCACGGGCATCCTCGAGCTCCACCATCGCAACACGACGTTCGACCCGGCCGTTCACCGCCTGCCTGAGGCGATGCGCTCGTCGATCATGCTGATTCCGCCGCTGCTCGCGCGCTTCGGCGTCGCGCGCCTCGAAAACGACGTGAAAGGCTGCACGCTCGGCGTGCGCGAGATCGATCCGCACGTCGAGGTGTTCGAGCGCTTCGGCGCGCATATCGAGCGCACGCCCGATTCGCTGATCGTTCGTGCCGATGGCCCGCTGACGGCCAACGATCACTGGTTCGACTACGCCTCCGTCACCACCACCGAAAACTTCGCGCTGTGCGCGACGGCAGCAAGCGGCACGTCCACGCTGATGAATGCGGCGTCCGAGCCGCACGTGCAGGAGTTCTGCCAGTTCCTCGCGATGATCGGCGTCGCGATCGAGGGCATCGGCACGTCGCGTCTGTGCGTGACGGGCGGCGCCAAGCTCGGCGGCGGCGAATTCCGCTTCGCCGAGGATTTCCACGAAATCGCGACGTTCCTCGCGCTCGGCGCGATCACGGGCGGCGACATCGCCGTGCGCAACTCGTCGCCGGAGCATTTCCCGCTGATCGACCGCACGTTCGCGAAGTTCGGTGTGACCGTCACGCACCGCGACGGCTGGTCGCGCGCGGAACGCGACGGCCCGCTGCGCGTGCGCCGGCCGTTCACGCAGAACATCCTGACCAAGGTCGAAGCCGCGCCGTGGCCGTACGTGCCGGTCGACCTGCTGCCGATCTTCATCGCGCTCGGCGTGCGCGCGGAAGGCAGCGCGATGTTCTGGAACAAGGTCTACGACGGCGCGCTCGGCTGGTCCGGCGAACTGTCGAAGTTCGGCGCGCACGTGCTGCTGTCGGATCCGCACCGGCTCATCACGTTCGGCGGGCTGCAACTGACGCCGGCGCGCGTCGAGAGCCCGTACATCATCCGCGTCGCGATCGCGCTGCTGATGGTGGCCGCGAGTATCGAAGGCCGCTCGGAAATCATGAACGCGCTGCCGATCCGCCGCGCGCACCCGCATTTCGTCGAAAATCTGCGTTCGGTTGGTGCGAACGTCGAGTGGACGAGCAGCGAGTAACACCCTGACGGTACGGCGCGCGTCATGCGAGCGCCGTACCGCACCCCGCATTCGGTCGGACGCACCGCCGGCCGCCCCTCCTGCGCTACTCGCCTCCCCCGCAGTCGCCGTCGCCGGCGCCCATGTGGTCGAACCCGTAGAGCATCACGGCCGTCGTGCCGCGCGCGGGGTTGCTCGGGCGCTTCGCCAGGCTTTCATCGAGCGGGCTCGACGGATACTGGACGCTCGTGTCCATCAGGTTGTCCGGCTGCGTCCGCAACTCTGCTTCGGTCAGCTTGCGCCCCTCGGCACGCGGCAGCCCGAACGCGTTGCGCACGTCCGCTTCGTTCCATGTCCCCTTCAGCGTGACGGTGACCATCTGCAGGTCGCCATGCTCCCAGTCCAGGTCGACCTTCGTCGCGAGCGGATGCACGCTGATCGCGAGCCGGTCGGGGAACGCTGGGCCTTCGTAGTACGCCTTCGTGTTCTTGCACGCGTCACCGGTGTTCCGGTACTTCTTCAGCGTGCAATTGAAGCGCCTGTCACGGTAGCCGAACGCCGTTTCGACGTAGCAGCCGAATTTCGGCGACGTCATGCGCGGCCAGGCACGCACGTCGACGGTTGGCTTCGGGAGTGTCGCGCCGGTCGAGGGATTCGCCGCGGCAAGCAGCGGCACGGCCGCGACGAGCACGGCCAAAGCGGATTCGCGAATTTTCATTGTTCTGTTCCAGTCGGGTTGGCGATTCTAGCGCGGCTTTGCAAGCAAGCACGCGCGACCCATACGGCGCAGCGCACGAGATGGCGCGCGAATCGGTTGTTGTCGACGTTCATTTCCCCGCGCTCGGGCCGAGAGTCCAGCCTCCAATCATGCAATCCCGCCCGGCGGCGCGCCCGCAGCCGGTTCGATTCGCGCGATAATCGCCCACTCCCGCGCGAGCATCGCGCAGTCGCCCGTGCACCCCCGACGATGAAAAAAACCGACCTCGACCGACGCGACTGGATCGCCGGCCTCGAAAAAGGCCTGGCGATCCTGGAAGCATTCGACAGCCAGCACGCACGGATGACGCCCACCCAGGCCGCCGCCCGCACCGGCCTCACGCGCACGGCCGCGCGGCGCTACCTGCTGACGCTCGAATCGCTCGGCTACGTGTACACCGACGGCAAGCTGTACGGCCTCACGCCGCGCGTGCTGCGGGTCGGCTGGTCGTACTTCGATTCAGCGCGGCTGCCGCGTACAGTCCAGCCCTATCTGCAGCAACTGAGCGCGTCGCTGAACGAATCGGCGTACGTGAGCGTGCTCGATGGCTGGGAACTCGTGTTCATCGCCCGCAACGGCGTGTCGCGTGTGATGACGACCGGCTTCGTGCTCGGCGCACGCGTGCCGGCGCCGCTGACGTCACCCGGTGTCGTGCTGCTCGCGCATCATCCGGATCGGGAGGCCGTCCGCGCGTGGCTCGCCGACGCCGAACTCGCGCCGTTCACGCCGCACACGATCACCAACAAGGCACGACTGCTCGAACAGGTCGACCACGCGCGCGACGCGGGCTTCGCGGTCATCGAGCAGCAACTGCAGGTCGGCGTGCGCGGCATCGCGGTGCCGTTGAAGAACCGTCATGGCGAAGTCGTCGCTGCGCTGAGCACGAACATGCCGATCGGCACGGAATCGACGGACGCGGCCGTGCGGCGCGTGCTGCCGCATCTGCAGGAAGCCGCGCTGGCGATGCTCAACGTGCTGTAGGGATTCGGCGCAAGCGCGCACGCCCGGACTCCCTCCGGACGGTCACCCGATCCGCCACCATCGTGGCAGCAGATCGCGCACCTCCCGCCGCCGGTAACGATCGTCGATCAGGTGCACGACGCCCTCGTCGTGCTCGGTGCGAATCACGCGCCCGGCCGCCTGCACGACCTTCTGCAAGCCCGGGTACAGATACATGTAGTCGTAGCCGTTGCCGAAACGCGCATCCATCGCGCGCCGCATCTGTTCGTTGACGTCGTTGACCTGCGGGAGCCCGAGCGTCGCGATGAACGCGCCGATCAGCCGCTCGCCGACGAGATCGACGCCTTCCGCGAACGCACCGCCCAGCACCGCGAAGCCGACACCGCGCCCGCCCGCGTCGAAGCGCGCGAGAAACGCGTCGCGCTCGCTTTCGGCCATGCCGGGCGCCTGGGCCCACACGGGCACGTCCGGATGGCGCATCTGCATCAGCGCGACGACGCGACCGAGATAGTCGAAGCTGCTGAGAAAGCCGAGGTAGTTGCCGGGTCGCGTCGCATACTGCGCGGCGATGAGATCCGCGATCGGTTCGAGCGAACGGTCGCGGTCGCGCCAGCGGGTCGACACATGGCTCGCGACGCGCACGGTCAGTTGCTCGGCGCGAAACGGCCCGTCGACGTCGAGCCAGCCCGTGTCGGCCGGCAGCCCGAGCGTGTCACGATAGAAATGAAACGGACTCAGCGTGCCGGAAAACAGCACGGTCGCGCGCGCGGCTTCGTAGCGCGGCGCGAGAAAGGCGGCCGGAATCACGTTGCGCACGCACAGCGTCGACTGGATGCGGCGCCGGCCTCCGGCCGGCGCGACGCCGTCGAGCCCCGACTGGCGCGGCAGCGGCTCGCCGTGCAGCGTCGCGTCGAAGATCGACGCGCTGTCGAACGCATCGGCGAGCACGCCGAACTGGATCGCCTCGAAATGAAAGCGCAGCAGCGCGTCGCCGTTCGCGCGCGGCGCATCGGTCAGGTGTTCGCCGATCGCCGCGACGAGGTTCTGCACGGCCGACACGATGGGGCCCGGAATCTCCGGATAGGCCGCATAGCGCTCGGCCTGTGCGCGATTGACCGTGCCCCATGCGCGCGCGAGCCGGTCGAACGCCTTGCGCAGCGCCGCCGGCGCCGCCTCGCGCGCGGCCGCGAACGCAAACGGGTCGAGCGACGCGCTGTACATCCTGCGGGCGCGATCGAGCAGGTTGTGCGCCTCGTCGACGAGCACGCCGACCCGCCACTGGTTCTGCTGCGCGAGCGTGTGCAGCATCGCGCTGCCGTCGTAGTAGTAGTTGTAGTCGCCGATCACCATGTCCGACCAGCGCGCAAGCTCCTGCGCGAGGTAGTACGGACAGACGTCGTGCGCGAGGGCAGCCTCGCGCACGGTGCCGCGATCGAGCAGCCCGGCGCCGATCGCCGCGTCGCGCGCGGCCGGCAGCCGGTCGTAGAAGCCTTGCGCGAGCGGACACGATTCGCCGTGACACGCGCGGTCCGGATGCTCGCACGCCTTGTCGCGCGCAACGAGCTCCAGCACGCGCAGCGGCAGCGCCGGCGTACCGGCGCCGAGCGTCGTCGCCGCCTCGAGCGCGAGCGCGCGGCCGGGCGTCTTCGCGGTCAGGAAAAACACGTGATCGAGCTCGCCCTCGCCGCACGCCTTCAGCAGCGGGAATACCGTGCCGAGCGTCTTGCCGATGCCGGTCGGCGCCTGCGCCATCAGGCAGCGTTCGTCGCGCGCCGCCCGATAGACGGACACCGCCAGTTCGCGCTGACCGCTGCGGAATTGCCCATGCGGAAACGCCAGCGCACGCAGCGCCGCATCGCGGGCCGTGCGATGCGCGGTCTCGCGCTCGGCCCAGCCGACGAAGCACGCGCACTGCTCGGCAAAGAACGCGGCGAGCACGCCCGCGCTGAGTGTTTCCGTCAACACCGTCTCGCGCTCGGACACGATGTCGAAGTACACGAGCGCGACGTCGATTTCCGCGAGGCCGCGTGCCTCGCACATCAGGTGCGCATAGACCTTCGCCTGCGCCCAGTGCAGCGCGCGGTGATTGGCCGGCATCGCATCGAGGCTGCCGCGGTAGGTCTTGATCTCCTCGATCCGGTTCGCGACCGGATCGTAACCGTCCGCGCGCCCGCGCACGGTCAGCGTGCCCCACGTGCCGGTCAGCGCGATCTCGGTTTCGTAGCGCACGCCGCGCTTCGACGTGACGGCGCCGTGACCGGCGATGCCTTCGAGCGCGGTCGGCGCGGGCGTGAAGCGCAGGTCGAGATCGCCGCGTCGCGCGGTGAACTCGCACATCGCCCGCACGGCGACGACATAGCTCATGCGGACAGCCCCGCCGCCTCGGCCTGCGCGACGTCGGTGCCCGCCCATTCGACATCGACGACACGCACCGGAATCCCGTGCGCGAGGCAGTACGCGAGCCAGCGCGTCTGGTTGTCCTGCAGCCGGTCGCCCGGACCCTTCACCTCGATCAGCTCGTAGCGCCGCTCTCCGGGCCAGAAACGCACGAGGTCGGGCAGCCCCGAACGGTTGCTGCGGATGTCCGCGAGCAGGCGCGTGAACCACAGCCGCAGATGCTCGGGCGGCAGGCAGGCCAGCGCCTCGTCGAGCAACTCGTCGGTCAGCACGCCCCAGAACACGAACGGCGATTGCAGCCCCGCTTTCGTCGCATGGTGCCGGCGGATCGTGTCGCGGTACGCGCCGGAGTCGAGCTGGGCGAAACAGGCGGCGAATGCGTCCGTGCGGCGCACCGCGAAATCGGGCGCGTGCAGGTCGGCCGGGCCGCGCTGGAACGGGTGAAAAAACGCGCCGGGCACGGCCGCGAACACGGGCTCCCAGCACAGCAGCCCGAACAGCGAATTGATCAGCGTGTTCTCGACGTAATGAACCGGCGCGTGAGGCTGCGCAAGATGGTCGCGCACCGCGAATTCGACGCTGACGAACGCGTCAGGACGCGCCAGCACGAGCGTTTCGCGCGGCACGTCGGGCGCGCTGCGCGCGCGTTCGACCCGCTGCCCGAGACGGCGCTGCAGGCGCGGCAGCATCCGCTCGACGCGCTGGCGTTCCTCGTCGCTTTCGAAACCGCCGCGCGCGTCGAGCGCCAGCGCGAGTGCGTCGTCATCGCGTCCGCAGCGTTCGAGCACGCGAATACGCCGATGCCGGCTGCCCGGCCATGCGCTGCGCGCATACGCGTCGAGCGCGGCATCCCAGTCGGCGCGCCGCTCGCAGGCTTGCCCGAGCGAGAACAGCAGCTTGGAGCGGCGGGTCGCGAGCCACGGCTGCGCGCAGCCGACCGCGTCGATCGCCTGTAACAGTTCGTCGAACGGCAGGTCGTCGGGCCATGCGTCGAGGGCTTCGCGGCAGGTCTGCAGCGCGAGATACGCATCGACGTCGGCGCGCTGCTGGAACGCACGCGAGGACGGCGCGAACGGCACGCTTTCGTACTGGAACACGCCGAGATCGGCGAGCACGAATTCGCTCCAGTCCTGATGGAGATTGCCGAAGAACATCAGCCGCAGCCGGTCGCACAGCGCGCCGACCGTCACGCGCAGCACGCAGTCGTCGGCCTGCGCGCACCACGCGTCGAGCGGCTGCGCGACATCGTGCACGAGCCGCAGCCGCTCGAGCCAGTCGGGCTTGCGCTCGCCCGCGTGCGCGGCGAGCGACGGGAACGCCTTCAGCAGATCGGCCTTGGTCGACAGCGCGAACAGCTCGTCGAGCGTGAGCGCGGGCGCCGGATCGATCCAGCCGAGTGCGACGAGCGGCGCGGCTGCGTCGAGCGTGCTGCCGATTTCGTCGTACACGAGCTTGCTCGCCCGGAAGTCGGATCCGCTGCGCATCAGCATCCGCACGAGCAACGCGCGCGACGCTTTCGGCAGCTGCGCGAAATGCCGGAGAAACGCGTGTTCGTGCGCGTCGAGCAGGTCGTCGTAACGCTCGCCGAGCCAGGCCAGCGCGCGTTCGAAATTGGTCAGGTAGTAAAACGCCGGGGGCGTCGGCGATGCAGGCGTCACGGTGATCGATCACTGTACGTTTGTACAGGTAGCAATCATACCAAATGCGACGAACAATGCCGCACGCCGCAACGCCGCCCGGCCTACCCGCCGGCGCCAATCCGGTCAGAACTGGTAATTCACCGACATGTCGAACACGCCGTTCGTCGACTGCTGCGTGATCGGGCTGCGCCTTGCGCGGCCGACGAGTTGCTCGATCGCGCCGTCCACCGTCACGAACCAGTGCTTGTTGACGAACCAGACCATCGTCACGCCGGCGCCGAACGACTTCATCCCCGCACCCGGCGAATAGGTCGACAGGCCCGAACGCGCTGACGCCCCCTGATTCACGCCGAACCAGCCGTTCATGTAGCGCGAATCGGCGAACGACACGGTCGGGCCGGCGAACCAGAAGAAGTGCTCGTTGCTGCCCGGCATCGGCATGTACGCGGAGAAATCGCCGACCCAGCCGTTCGAGCCGCCGATGCTGCGCCGGACATCGGCGCGCAGCACGAGCGGGAACTCCTTCGAGATCACGTAATCGGCCGCGAGCTTCATCACTGGCGCCGCGTTGATGTTGTCGAGCCCGTTCAGGTGGTCGAGATCGTCGGCCGAGCGGCGGCCGAGGTCATAGCCGACCGACAGGCTCACGCGCCAGTTAGGCCCGCGCAGTACGTTCGCGCCGAGCCCGTCGCCCGTCGACAGGAAGAACAGGTCGCGATAGCGCACGTCGAAATTCGGGCCGCCCATCACGCGGTAGCGGTCGGAACCCGCGTAGCGCGGCTGCAACGTCATCGCCGCGCCCACGCTGACCTGCCACGTGGGAACGGTCGGATTGAACAGCTTCTGCAGGGGCACCCCCGCCGAGTATTGCCATTCGCCGAGCGGCGAAGGCGTCTGGGCCGACGCGTCGCGGGCGCCGGCGGCCGCGAGCGCGGCGAAGGCCGACAGGCCGGACACGAACCGGCGGGTGGCGGGTGACAGCAACGGGCGAGCAACGGTCATCAAGGCGGTCTCCGTCGGTTGTGCGAAACGAACCTGCAGGAAAGCGCGTCGCGCTTGTCCAGCTGCAACGGCAGGCAGCTGACGGCGCGAACGTAGCGTGCGCTGAATTAACGAACATCCTACGCGAGGCGTAGCGAACCCGCAAAGCGCCCGTTGAGCACGGGCACTTTGCCGGTTTCCGGCACGAGCGGGCGGATGGTTGCGGAATCAGAAACGCTCGACGTGGTAGTCGCCGGCGAGCGCGGCCGGGCTGCGCTTGGACATCATGCGCGAGAACCCGTCCGCGAGCCGCCCGAGCGCGAGCTGCTTCTGGCTCGCATCCCAGTGCGTGTAGGTGTCGTAGGCCGAATCGTCGAACGATACGGTGACGGCGACCGGGCGGCCGCTGGCGCGAAAACCGATATGCAGCACACCGCCCGGCAACTCCTCGATGTGATAGCGCAACGAGCGCGACTCGAAATAGCGGCCCAGCACCTGGGCGATCGCGCGCTTGTCCGGTGATTGCACGTGAATGTCCATGATGGTCCTCCTTTCAGTGATCGCGCGGCCGGCCGCGTTACGCTGCGCCCGCCCGGCATCCGCATCGGCGGCGGCTGCGACGGCGGATCGCCATGCGGCGGGCCCAAGGGCACGGGCGGATCCACCGGATCGTCGTGCTCGGGCAGCGTCGGGTGAGGATCGACGTCGGGTGTCGGTTCGGGACGGTGCAGCATGGATGGCGTGTTCATGTCGCTCCTGCGCGGCGGCTCGCGCGTGTCGATTGGCGCGGCGACCGTATGCAAGCAGCGTGCCTGCGCATCATTGCCGACACGCGGCGCGTCATCCGTCCTAAGCTCCAATCAGCAGCGACACGATGCACCCTTCGGCGGCGAGCTTCACCGCAAGCGCGAACGGATCGGACGGTGCGCATCGTGCGACCAGCGCCCCGCTGCGCGCTCGCCGGCCCGCGTAAACGGGGTGCGGTTCAGCCAGCGGCGGGCGGGCCATGTGCCCCCCGTCCGGCCGGCTTAATGGGCTGCGAGCGTCCTGCCGCCTCACCCCGCACGGGCACGGCGCTTGCGCTTTCGTTACGTGTAAGGAGGTTCGATCATGACCGCTCATGCCCCCGGCCGCCGCGATGCCGTGTCTCCGGCTGCCGGTAGAGTCCTGCGCGCCGCGTCGCGCAAGCCGTCCGATGACAAGAAGACGGAGGAGCGCATCGACGAAGGGCTCGATGAGAGTTTCCCGGCCAGCGATCCGCCCGCCGTTGGCGGCGCGACCCGTATCGACCCCGCGAAGCCGTCCGGCCAACGCGAACGTCGCGCGCCCGACGCCCCACCCCCGCCCCGCGATCACGGCTGACGGCGGCACCCCGCCCACCCTGCGCGGCAGCGTAGCGCGGGACCGGCACGAAGGGAGGAAGTGATGAACCGCATCGAACGTGCATGGAACGAAGTCAGCGGCGCCGCGGGCGTCGCGGCACTGGCCGCGATCGAGAGCGCGCTGGTGCTCGCCATCGTTGCGATGACGGGCGTCGGCCACTGATCATCCCTGGCCGTCGCTTACGGCCGGGCCACGGCTACCGCCGTGGAAGATGTACAAGCCGACTGGCAAATTTCTCCGTGGCCCGGCCGCGCAGGCCTCACGTGTGTCGATTGAACGCGGCACGCATTCTGCTCCCGTTTCGTCTCGCTCACGAAGGAGGCGTTCATGTATCGCGTCAATGAGATCATGTCGCGCGACGTGGTGTGCGTCGCGCCGACCGACACGATTCGCCATGCGGCCCAGTTGATGCAGCGCTTCGACATCGGCGTGCTGCCGGTCTGCGACGGCAACGAGCTCGTCGCGGTTGTGACGGACCGCGACCTCGCGGTGCGCGCACTGTCGCACGGGCATTCGCCCGACACCCCGGTGAAGGCCGTCGCATCCGCGCCCGTGCAGTGGTGTGTCGAGGACGACGGCGTCGGCGATGTCCAGCAACGGATGGCCGACTTGCAACTGCACCGGATGCCGGTGCTCGATGCCAAGCACCAGATCGTCGGCATCGTATCGCTGGGCGACATCGCGACGCGGGCGGGCGGCCCGGCACGCGACGAGCTGGCCAATACGCTCGAGGACGTGTCCCTGCCGCGCCGCCGCTGAAGCGGCCGACCCTTACCTGCGCGGCCGCGAGCCACTGCGCCGCGCCGCTTCGACCAGGAGAAAAGCGATGACAACGGACAGACCGTCGCCCATGCAGGCGCGCATCGTCGGCGACAGCGGCCGTTCGGCCGGCGGGCCGGGACCGGACGTGATGGCTGCCGGCACGCTGCAGGGCGATCACGTCCTGACGATCGACGGCGACGACATCGGCAAGGTCACGAACATCATGCTCGACGTCCGCTCCGGCCGGATCGCCTACGCGGTCGTGTCGTCGGGCGGCTTTCTCGGGATCGGCGACAAGCTGCTCGCGGTGCCGTGGAACGTGCTGACGCTCGATGCCGAGCGTCACTGCTTCGTGCTGCCCGTATCGACCGAGCGCGTGCGCGAAGCCCCGGGCTTCGAGAAGGACCGCTGGCCGGCGATGGCCGATCCGGCCTGGGCCGAGGCGCTGCACACGTACTACGGTGCGTCGCCGTACTGGCTGATCGAAGAAGGCGAAACAGCGCTCGACGCGCCGCCTTACGAGGCGTCGCCGGGCGGCCCGGAAAGCGACACGCGGCACTGACCGACGCGCGGCGGGACGGCCGTGCGGATCAGTGCGCGGCCGCGATCGAATTCTCGAGCGCGCGCGCGGCGCTCAGATGCGCCTTCAGCATCGGCAGCGCGCTTGCCGCGAATGCGCGAAGCTGCGGGTCGCGCCCGTTGCGCGCTTCGGCTTCGTAGAGCCTGATCGCGGCCTCGTGCGCGCTCGGCCCCACCAGCGCGATATAACTCTTGTCGAATGCGCTGCCGTTCAGGGTTCGCAGCGCCGTCAACTCGGGATCGACGACCATGCGCGCCTGCACGGGCACCCCCTTTTGCGCGCCGAGGCGGCGCAACCGCGTGGCCAGGCGGTCGTGATCGTCGATCATCCGCCGCGCAAAGGCCTTCACGTGCGGATTCGACGACCGATCGAGCGCGAGTTCGCTCGCCTGCGACTCCGTCTTGCCGATGATGCCGGCCTTGTCGACGAATTCGGCGTCGATGCCGCTCGGCCGCCGCGTCATGTCCGCCTCGTCGGCGGTCTCGCCGGGACGAATGACGCCCGGCGCGACATGAATGGACGATGCTGACGGCGCCTGCGCATGCGCCGGCAGGAATGCCGGCGCGCCGAGCACCACGAGCATGGCCGATACCAGCATGCACGCGGTGCCGGCAAGCACGGCAAATTGGTGCGGGTTACTGTCGTTCACTTTCATCCGGACCTCCGGATCCGTCGACGGATCGGTCTGGCCGAACGCTGCGGTCCGTCCGTCATGCGCGACGATGTGCGGACGTGAGGAAATCGGTCCACGCACCCTCGCTCCATGCACCTTCGACGCGCTCAGTGGCGCCGCCCGGTTCCCCCCGCCGCGTCGGTCGGCGATACGTCGACGATCACGCTGGCCAGCGTCGGCACGTCGACCGGCTTGCACAGATACGCATCGAAGCCGGCGGCCATCACGCGGCTCCGGTCCGCCGTGCCCGCATGCGCGGTCACCGCGACGACGGGCAGGCGCCCGCCGCCGTCCGGCAAATGGCGAATGTGGTCGAGCAGCCAGAAGCCGTCGCCGTCCGGCATCGCGAGATCGGACAGCACGACGCTCGGGTGCTGCTGCGCCACCACGTCGAGCGCGTCGTGTCCCGATTGCGCGGTCGACACCTGGGCGCCAAGCGTTTCGAGCGCTGCCGCGAGGCTGGCGCGCGACGTCGCATCGTCGTCGACCACCAGCACCCGCCGGCCGTCGAGCGCGACCGCCGTCGACGCACCGCTCGGCCGTATCGGGTGGCTGGTCGGATCGCCGGCACCGAGGTCCGCCGGCAGCATGACGGTCACGGTCGTGCCGCGTCCGGCGCCTTCGCTCGCCGCCGAGACCTCGCCGCCGTGCAGCCGCACGATGTTGCGCACGATCGACAGGCCAAGCCCGAGGCCGCGTTTCGGCAACGCAGGCGCGCCTTCCGGCCGGCTGAACGTATCGAACAGGTGCGGCAGGCGTTCCGCGGAAATGCCCTGCCCCGTATCGGCGACCGACAGCCGCACGCGCGCGCCGGCCGGGTTCAACGACACCTTGATGCGGCCGCCCGGCGGCGTGAACTTGATCGCATTCGACAGCAGGTTCGCCAGCAACTGGCGCAGTCGCTCGCCGTCCGCGGCGATCACGCAGCTGGGCATCGCGCACTCCGTCGACAGCTCGAGGCCATTCGCCTCCGCGGTCTCGCCGAGTTCGCGCACCGACTCCTGCACGATGCGCACGAGGTCGACCGGCGTGCGTTCGAGGCGCACGCGGCCCGTCGCGAGCGAGGATGCGTCGAGCAGGTCGCCGACCATCCGCGACAGCGACCGCGCGCTGCGATCGATCGCGTCGATCGCCTGATGCGCGAAGCCCTGCCCCTCGCCGCTGCGTAGCACCTCGACCCAGCCGTAGATCACGTTCAACGGGGTGCGCAGTTCATGCGACACGGTGGCCAGCAGCTCGTCCTTCAGCCGGTTCGACTCGTCGGCCTGCATGCGCGCGTCGCGCGCGCCGCGCAACGTGCGCAGGTCGCGCTGCTCGCAGCGACGGCGTTCGCGCGCCTCGCGCAGCGTCATCGACAAGCCGGTGCAATTGCCTTGCGCGTCGACGATCGGCGACGCCGTGAAGGTCGCGCGAAAGCGGCCGCCGTCGCGCCGCAGGCACAGCACGTCGAGCGGGCCGGCCGGCGTGCCCGCGTTCGCGTTCGTGAACGATGCGGGCACCGGATGCAATCGCAGCCAGCGCGGCGCGATCAGCATCGTGACGTCGTGCCCGATCGCCGCCGCCGAGTCGATGCCGAAGAGGCGCCGCGCGGCGGGGTTCCAGCTCGTGATCCGCCTGGCAACATCGACGCCGACGATCGCGTCGGGCGATGCATCGACCACGCGGCGCAGCAGGCTGTCGTCGGGCGCGCGCGCCGGGGATACCGGTTCAGGTTCGCGGCGCGGCATGCGCGCGTCGTCTTCCGCATCCTCGGCACCGCGCAGCCGATCGTTGGCGAGCAGCGGCTTGACGGCCGTCACGAGCACGCACTCGACGAAGCTGATCGCGACGAAAGCGCCCGCTTGGGAGAGCAGGTCGGGCAGCGGCGCATCGCGCCACCACAAGCCGCCTATCACGGCGATGCTCACGGCGCACGCGGCCACGCCGCCGGCGAACGACGTCAGCCAGGCTGCAGCCGCGACACCGGCATAGAAAGGCAGCGGCGCGAACGGTTCGTGCATGCCGACGACGTGAATCGCCCACGCCTGCAGCACGGCCGCCACCCCGACGGCCAGCACGACCCATATGCCCTGCCGAAACAGCTCACGGGTAAAGGTCCTCATCGTTTCCCTGCATCGCCCCGGCAACCGTCGCTCGACGGCATGCCGCCTCGGCGGTCGGCATCCGTCACGCGTGCCGGGCGAGCTACGTGGCGCAGCAACACGCGTGCCCAGTTGCAACGTGCCGCGCCATCGCCGCGTGACCGCGTTGATGCGTGGCTGCCCTGTCGCGCGGCCGCCGCCGCGTTGGCTGACGCCGAACGCGCGCTTGCAAGTGCCTTTCGATTTTTCATTCGGCGGGTGTAAAAAGGCATCGCTCGCGTGCGTGGCAGCCACATACCGGCATCGCGATGCGGCGATCGCACATTTCTTCGGGTATCGCACCGGACATTGGAAATTTCTATGTCGCGGCACCTTTTGGGCCGTTCCGCTGTCGATGATAAATATTGCAACGAGGAAAACGCGCGGTGCCGATTTTCAAAACGGCCCGCTCACGCCTATGGCTGAAACCGCAAACCGTCCGAAGCAACGCGCCGACGCACGCCAGCTGTCCGGCCGCTCCGCGGCGATGCGCACGCTGCTCGGCCGTATCGAGAAAATCGCGCCGACCCGCGCCAGCGTCATGATTGCCGGTGAAAGCGGGGTCGGCAAGGATATCGTCGCGCGCCGGCTGCACGACCTGAGCGCGCGCCGCGACGGGCCGTTCGTGCCCGTCAACTGCGGCGCGATTCCGGCCGACATCGCCGAAGCGCAATTGTTCGGCCACGAGAAAGGGAGTTTCACCGGCGCGATCGCGCAGCGCGAGGGATTCTTCGAAGCCGCGTGCGGCGGCACGCTGCTCCTCGACGAGATCGCGGAAATGCCCGCGGCGCTGCAGGTGAAGCTGCTGCGGGCGCTCGAATCGAACACGATCGTGCGCGTTGGCGGCACCGAGGCGATTCCGCTTGACGTGCGCATCGTGTCGGCGACCCGCCACAATCCGGCCGAAGCCGTGCGAGACGGCCGGCTGCGCGAGGATCTGTTCTACCGGCTCGCCGCGTTCGCGCTGTATGTGCCGCCGCTGCGCCAGCGCAACGGCGACGTCGAGACGATCGCGCAGGAGTTCGTCGAAGCGCTCAACGAACGGCACCGCTCGCACAAGCGGCTGACCGATGCCGCGATCGCCGCGCTGCGCGCGTATTCGTGGCCCGGCAACGTGCGCGAGCTGCACAACACGATCGAGCGCGCGTACATCCTCGCGGACGACGGCATCGACGTCGCGCTGCCGAAGCCGACCATGCTGCCCGACCAAACGTCGGACGACGCAATGGCGCTGCCGCTCGGCGCCACGCTTCACCACACGCAGCAGCGCTTCATCGCGGCGACGCTGGACCACTTCGACGGCAACAAGCCGCAAGCGGCGAAAGCGCTCGGCATCAGCCTGAAGACGCTCTACAACCGGCTTGCGCTGATGCGCGACGGCGGCCCCGCCTGAGCGTCGCCGCGCGCGTGGCGCGCGGGCGGCTCGACCTGCGTCACCCGGCCCGGGTCATGCGACCTTGAACTGCCCGACCGTCGTCGCGAGCGCGTTCGCCTGCGTCTGCAGCGCGGTCGCGGCCGCGGTCGACTGTTCGACGAGCGCCGCGTTCTGCTGCACCATTTCGTCGAGCTGCGTGACCGCGCGGTTCACTTCCTGGATGCCGCGCGTCTGCTCGTTCGCCGCATGCGTGATCTCGGAGATGATCGTCGTCACGTTGGTGACGTTCGACACGATCTCGCGCATCGTGTCGCCGGCCTGACGCACCTGCCCCGACCCGGCCGACACGCTCGCCACGGTCGACTCGACCAGCACCTTCACCTCGCGTGCGGCTTGCGCGCTGCGTTGCGCGAGGCTGCGCACTTCCTGCGCGACGACCGCGAAACCGCGGCCCTGCTCGCCGGCGCGCGCCGCTTCCACGGCCGCGTTCAGCGCGAGGATGTTGGTCTGGAACGCGATGCCGTCGATCACGCCGATGATGTCGCCGATCCGGCCCGACGCTTCCTCGATCTTCCCCATCGTCGCCACCACGTCCGACACGACCACGCCCCCGTGCGACGCGATCCGCGATGCCGCGGCCGCGCGTTCGTCGGCCTGGCCGGCAGCCGCCGCCGACTGACCGACCGTCGCGGTGATCTCTTCCATCGACGCGGCCGTTTCCTCGAGGCTCGCCGCCGCCGATTCGGTGCGCGACGACAGATCCTGGTTGCCCGCGGCGATTTCGTTCGCGGCCGTGCGCACCGATTCGCTCGCGTCGCGGATCTGCCGCATCACGTCGTTCAGCTTGTCGACGAAGCTGTTGAACGAGCGCGCGATATCGGCCACCTCGTCGCTGCCTTCGGCCGGCAGGCGCTGCGTCAGGTCGCCCGTGCCCGAGCCGATCGACGCCATCGCCTGACGCACCTGCGACAGGCGGCGGAACGCGGTCGTGGTGATCGCGCCGATGATCAGCGACGCGACGCCGACGATCACGACCAGCGTGATCAGCGACGCGGTCAGCAGCGAGCGCATCCCGGCCGTCGCTTCCGATTTGTCGAGCAGCACCAGCGCATACCAGTCGGTGCCCGGCACGGCCTGCGCGCGCACCAGCTTCGCGTCGCCGCCCACGTGCACTTCGACCGGCGCGGTGGCCGCGGCCAGCGACGCGGCGCTCATGCCGCCGAGGTCGGCCGACACGTCGGCGACCGGCTTCAGCGTGAGCTTCGCGTCGGGATGGGCGACCACGTGGCCGTTGCTGTCGATCAGCATGCCGAAGCTCGCGGGCGTCGGGTGGATCGACTTCACGTTCGCGATCACGCTGTCCATCGCGACGTCGGCTGCGACGACGCCCTTCAGCGCGCCGTCGCGCAGGATCGGCACCGCGAACGTGACGACCAGGTTGCCGGTGCCCGCGTCGACGTACGGCGGCGTGACGACCGGCTTGCCGGCCTGCGCGGCCTGCTTGTACCACGGGCGGCCGGTCGGATCGTAGTCGGGCGGGATGCCGGTCGGGTCGGAGAAATGGAACACCTTGTCCGCGTAGCCCGCGTACACGTTCGTGAAGCCGCCGGCCGCGGCCATCTGCTTGAACACCGGCAACGGATCCGGCGACAGCGCGGCGTCCTGCAGCGACGCGATCATCCGGCTCTTGGTCGCGACCCAGTCGCCGATGCCGACCACATGGCCGCTCGCGACGGAGGTCAGGTTGCGGTCGATCGCGTCTTCGTTGTACGAGTGCGCGATGAAATAGTTGATCAGCGTGGTGGCGACGAGCGCGAAGACGACGATGGCGACGCACGCGGCAAGAATGCGGGTCCGGATGGACGAGAACATGGCAACGACTCGGTAAGGGAGCGGGAACGCCCGGTGGACGAATTCACCGGGTAAACGGCATCCGCGCCGCTTACTTGAGGCCGTTGTGGCAATTCAATGAAACATATGAAGAAAGGCGCCGCCAGCGCGCAAGCGTGTTGCGGGCCCGCGGGCGGCGGTTTCCGCTGCGGGAGGCGCGTGCGCCGGTCGAAGGCCGGCCGCGGCCCCGGAGCGCTGGTGGCGTGGATCGCGGCCAGCGTCCGTCACAGACGGCGATCGGCACTCGTGTCCGGCTCCTTGTGCTGCGTACCGGGCGACGTGTCGCGCTCGAGTTCGTCCTGTCTGCGCATCCGTTCGCGCAGGTGGCGAATCGCGAAGACGTGAATGTAGTCGTGCACGCGGGCATCGGACGACAACGCACGCACTTCGTCGTCGAGCATCGTGCGCAACTGGTCGTCGCCGATCTCGCGCTGTTCGGCGACGGCTTTCAAGGCTTCAAGCATGTTGTCCTGTTGTGACATCGACGGGCTCCTGACGGTCGAGGAACGAAAGGAAAAAAAGACACTACCGGAAGATTAAAGACTGGACGGCCGCCCGGCGTACGATGCGCCGAAGCGTGTTTGCGCACGATCAACGGCACCTTGCGTGCCGCCGCGCCGATCGGTTGCTGGATCGGCCCGCGCGCGGGATTCGCGGTGCGCATGGCCCGCGAACGACTGGAAGGGTTGCCACGCCACCCCGAGGCGCGGCATCGCCGCTCGCGCAGACATGAACCGTCGCGCGACGCCGATGCACTGAGCAACTTAGACCGGTCGAAATCCTGCGTCAAGCGACGTGTTCCGGCCGCGATTCGTCTGTTTTTATGCACCGCATCGCCGCGCCGCACATGGCGGGTCCGGCCCGCGGAGCGCGCCGCGGCGGCCGAACGCCGGTCCAGCTTGTCAGCGGATTCCGATACGCCGCACGTAATGTCTGACAGCGACTTCAGCGCGCGCCGATTGGCAGCGCAGTATCGGTGACGGATACTGATCTCATGAACGATACGTTCATATCCGGTCATCGCTCAGCCGGCCGTTGAGCCGGCACGCGGGGTCCGGCGCAGGAGACCAACCATGAGACATCGCAACTTCAAGGCCCGGGACGGACGGCGGCGCACGCTGTCCGAGCCCGCTGCGCCGGCCGGTATCCGGCCGCCCGAGGATCTCGACGCGCTGCTCGCGCTCGCGCGCGAAGCGGGCTTGCTCGTGACGCTCGACGGGCAGATCGGCCGCGAGAAATATCAGAGCGTCGCGGGGTCGGTGCTCGCGCTGCAGCGGTTCGCCGCTGCCCTGCGCGCGCGGGCCGGCGCCGACGCACCGGTCGTTGCGGAGCCGCGCCGCAAGGCGCGACCCGGCTGGCCGCGGTTGCGCAATCACGCACCGGGCGGACGAGGACGTCTGCATGGCGTGCGTCGCGGCGGCTGCGTATGCCGCATGAGCAGCCGCGGGCATGACCAGCGAACGCCGTGCTACGTGTGAGAACCTGAACGCAGCAGGCGCGGCACGGGGCCGCGCGATGGCTGCGGCGACTGCGACACCCATCCGGCAGCGAGCGCTGCGCGCCGAGCGCGCGCGACAGCGCATACCGCCCTTCACACCGATCCGCCGTCGCGCGATCGCGTGCCACCACGCGCCGTTCCACCCGGCGACATCGACGAAGACAATACCTGCGAGGAAAGTAGTCTGCACGGGGCCAGGAAGCGGACGGGGTGATACACCCCGTCCGTCGTTCCAAGGCAGCCGTCGGCTGCCTACCCTCGTGCCGGAGAGTTCTGGATCGGCTCACGCGCCACGCGATGCGTGGCACGGCTCCGGAAATCGGTTGATCGCAACGGCCTCGGACATGCGTGCGTTCGCACGGCTCGGACTCGACGCGTCGAATCGCAACATCACATACGGACGACAGCCGGTCCGCCATGCCGGACGCTGTGTCACTGTCTCACGCGACGCGCACGACGTTTCTGATGCAGGTCAACGAAAGCCCGCTTCGCATCCATCGCATCGCGCTCTTCACGCGTCGCCGCGCACGAGCAGCACCGGCACTTGCGCGAGATGCGCGACCCGGCGCGCGACGCTGCCGATCAGCCAGGCGGCGATGCCGCGCCGGCCGTGCGTGCCGACCACCAGCAATTCCGCACGCCAGTGCACCGCGTCGCGCATCAGCGCATGGGCGACGTCGTCGCTGGTCGGACGGGTTTCGACGACGCCGCGCTTGGTCGGATTCCCCATGGCATGGAACAGCGGGCCGATCCGCGCCAGCGCATCCTCGCCTTCCGCGCGATACGCGTCCTCGAGCGCGCGCACCGGCACGAGATCCGTCAGACGAACCGCGCGATCGACGACATAGGCCGCGTACAGCAGCGTCGTCGGCGCCGCGAAGCCGAGCCCGACGCGCACCGCGTGCAGCGACGGCTCGCTGCCGTCGACCGCGAACATCAGGCGCTGCAGCGGGCCGTCCGCCGGCCGCGCATAGTCGGCCGGCACGATCAGCAGCGCGCAGCGTGCGCGCGCGGCCAACGTGTCGGACATCGCGCCTTCGACGAGCCGCAGCAGGCCGTGGTGCGGATTCGCGCCGACCACGAGCACGTCGGCATGCCATCCCGACGTGTCCTTCGCGAGTGCATCGGCCACCGTACCGCCCGTGACCGACGTATCGAGGATCACCTGCTCGATGACCACGCCGCTGCCGGCGAACAGTGCGCCGATCCGTTCGAGCGTCGCCTGCGCTTCGTGCATCATCTCCTCGCGCGCCGATGTCAGCAGCGCGTCGACGCGCGGGATGTCGGGCAGCACGAGGCGCGGATTGTCGATCGCGCAGACGATGCGCACCTGCATGCCGGGACGCAGCAGCGTTCGCGTATAGCGCGCGGCGGACAGCGACTCGGGCGTCAGATCGACGGCCAGCGCGATCCGCGCGAGCGGCGGGATGGTCGGGGTGGTTTGCATGGCGAAGGCCTCCTTGCGGACGCGTCGTCGCGGACGACGACCGGAGCTTCGCGCGGGCAGCGGCACGCGGCGTGGCGGACGGCCGGCGCGGTCGCGGGGATCGGTGGATGGCCACGCGAAGCGCGGACAAGCGATTCAGACAGCATATGACGTCCGGCCGGCGCGTGCATGATCGGGATCAATACGCGTGCGGGCCGAGATACGCCGCGTGCGCGTGGACGGCGCGCGGCGCGGCGGATTTTCGCTGGTTCGCTTACGGGATCAGAGGTTTCGCGCCAGCCGATTTTCGCGCGAACGAGAAGCGCGAAACCGGTGGCGGAATCGGAACGTGCGCGGCATCGCGCGCACGATTCATTTCGACAACGTCGCCCGCACCGTATATTCGCCCTCGAGCGGGGCGGCGTGGGCCGGCCGCACGAAATACCGCGACGCATCGGCATCGGCCGGCATCGGCTCGACCGGATAACCGTGCTTCTCCCACGCATCGAGGCCGCCCTTCAGCGCCCTGATGTTGTGGAGCATTTTCTTGCGCTGCATCTTCGCGATCAGACGCTTCGCGGTCGCCTCGTTCGGGCACACGCAATACACGACGATCGGCCGCTTCAGCAGCTCCGGATCGAGCAGGTCCGGCGAATCGAGATCGACCGGCACCGCACCGGCGATCCGGTACGGCTCCCGTTCGCGAATCGCGCGCGGCCGCGCATCGAAGATCAGCGGCGGTTCGCTCGACGTCATCATCTCGACGAGCTGCGGCGGCGAGATGCGCACCTGCGCGAGGTAGCGGCGGAATTGCACGCGACGCACCCAGCGGTACAGCAGGAACGTGATGAAGATCGCGAGGAACGCGTCGAGAATCGTGCCGCCGCTCGCGCGCACCCACAGCACGAACTGGACGATCTGGTCATGCACGGCCGCGCCGCCGATGAGCCAGAACGCGGCCCACAACGACGCGCCGGCCAGATCCCAGAACAGGAACACGCCGACGCCGATCGCGGTCGTGCCGAGCAGCGGCGCCGACACGAGGCCGAGGCCCGGCAGGAATTTGGAGAGAACGAGCAGCGGCGCGCCGTATCTTTCGAATACATTACGCGCGAAGCGCAACGTCGTGTCGAGCGACAGCGAGAAGCGCACGAGCCCGTTCAGCAAACGCCGCCCGCGCGTGCGGCCCATGAAGAACCACAATGAATCGGCGAGCATCGTCGCGCCGATCGCCGCCACGAACATGCTCGTCCAGGACGCCTGCCCCATCGCCGCCATCGTACCGCCGAGAATCAGCATCGGCACGGCCGGCACCGGCACGCCGAGCTGCGTGATCAGTACGCTCGCGAACACGGCCCACGGGCCGAGCGACGAGGGAATCGCAATGGGAAAGTGCCACACGGCGGCGCTCCTGGAAAACATGCGGACCGTGCGACGGAGGCGGCCGTCGATACGGCTGGCAGCGATCGCTGCGGCAGGTCCGCGGCCGATCCTGCACCACGTTGCATTCTAAACGGGTTTGGCCGGGACCGCGCGGAACGGCTGCCGTCGGCGGCAGCCGGCACGCTCACGCGTCAGGGCGCTGCGCGAGCCCCGCGACGTATTCCGCGTATTCGGGAAACGCGGCGGCCAGTGCCGTCGCGTCCGCGAGCTCGAATTCCGCGAACTCGAACCCCGGCGCGACCGTGCAGCCGACGAGCGCCACGTGCTCCGGCGACGCGCAGCGCGCGCCGAACCAGCGTCCGGCCGGCACGACGGCCTGGAACACGGTGCCCGGATGCGTGAGCGGGTTGCCGAGCCGATGGATCGTCAGGCCGTCATGCTCGTCGAGCACCCACACTTCGAGCGGATCGCCCGCGTAGAAATGCCAGACCTCGTCGGAACGGATCCGGTGCCACGACGAATACGCGCCGTCGCACAACAGGTAGTAGATCGCGGTCGACGCCGCGCGCGGCGCGCCGTCGGCAGGACGCACGACGGTATCGGACGCGCGGTAGGTTTCCCGGAAATAGCCGCCCTCGGGATGCGGCTGAAGATCGAACTGGTGAATCAGGTCGGCGGCGGAAATCGGCATGGCGGATGACGTGGGTAATGGAGGAAACCGGGCACGCGACGCACCGCGCGGCCGATCGCACATGCAATCTCCCGCACCGTCGCGTGCCGCTGCGTCGATCGCCGCGGCCATGCACGCGGCGACGGGATCGCGCGAGGAACCCGCGCGACGATGAAGCGGACACCGGTCGATGCTGCCAGAAGTGCCGGTCACGATGCAACCGGGGCGATGCGATCACGCCCCGTGTGGCCGCGCATGCACGGCCCGTTGATCGATGTGCCGGACGCGCGACCGACAACACGGTCACGCCCTCACGCCGTCATCCGCGCGGCAGCCCCCTGCCCGCCGCCGCTCGCGCGTCAGCGCCTCGGCGCCGCACCACCGTCATCGCGCGGTGGCCACCGCGGCCGGCTCGTCGTGCCGCACCAGCAGCACCGGCCGGTCGGCCGAGCGCAGCAGCGATTCCGCGACACTCCCGAGCAGCAGCCGGCGCAAACCGTGCCGCCCGCTCGTCCCCATCACGATCAGATCGGCACCGGTCTCGGCCGCCGTGCGCATCAGCACCGTGGCGATGTCCTCGCCGTACGCGTCGAGCGCGCGCACGGTGCCCGGCACATGCTGCTGCGCGAGCGCCGCTCTCGCGTCGTCGAGCACGGGCGTCGCCGCAGCGGTCGCCGCCGCGTCGCGGTCGCGTTCGGCCGCAAAACCCGCGTCGACGTCGACGAGTTGCGGCCGATGCTCGACGACATACGCGCACGTCACCTCGCCACCGGATGCCACCGCAATCCGGATCGCCTCGTTCAGCGCGAGACGCGCACTCGGGCCGCCGTCGAGCCCGACGAAAATCCGCTTGTACATGGTCCGCCCTCCGACCGGGCACGCGCCGCGCATCGCGCAACGACGCGCCCGTCACCGCGAGCCGGCCCGATGCCGGCTCGTCTGCCGAACAGTCTGCCCCCACATGCCGACGCGCCCGTTGACGCGCGTCAAACGCCGCCGGAACGTCCGCCGCTCCGCCCGGCTACCGCGTTTTTAGCTGACCCTATTACAAAAAACGTATAAAACGCGCACAATTTCATCTTGAAAATAGACGTCGCACGCGGCCGGTGCGAGTTTTTCCCGCTATTGCCGCACCGCTCGAGCGCCACGGGCGGCCCCGACACCAGAATGGCCGATCGAATGACCGCCAGTGGCACCCCGTCGCGTGACGCCCGAGGGCCCACGCGCTTTCAAACCATGTTACGCCAGCCGCTCGCGGCTGGCGTCGCTGCGCTGTTCGCCGGCGCGGCGCTGTCGCTCGGCGTCGCGCTGCTGGTGCGCGAGCAGTGGCAAGGCGCCGTGCATACGCGTTTCGAACGCCGCACGACGCACGTGACGGCGATGCTGCGCCACGAGTTGCAAGCCGGCGCCGCCGTGCTCGAAAGCGCGCGCGGCGCGTTCCTGCTCGCGCCGCAGATGACACCCGAGCAATGGCGCCGGTATGCCGACACGCTCGATCTCGACAGCGGGCGTTCGCCGGTCCGGCAGCTCGGCTATGCGCCGCTGTCGCCCGCGATGCGCAGCGCGCTCGCCGGCGACGCGCCGATGCCGGCCGGCCCGTTCGCGGTCGCGACGCTTAGCGCGCCGCCGTCGAGCGTGGTCGGCGCGCGCTTCGGCGCACCGGATCAGGCGCCGCTGGCACGCGCGCTGCGGACCGGCAATGTCGCGCTCGGCATCCATCCGGCCGACGACGATACGTCCCGCGATACCCGCATCCTCATGCTGTTCGTACCGGCGACGGCTTCATCGCGCACGCCCGTCACGCCAGCCGGCGCCCATGACACGGGCGCAGGCGGCGTGCTGTTCGCGGAACTCAGCCCGAATCGCGTGGTTGAGCGCGCGCTCGACGCGGAACGCGGGCTCGACCTGCGGATGAGCGCCGGCGACGATCCGCATCCGATCGCGAGTGCGGAGACGACGACCGACGAAGCCTCCGCGTCGCCCGACCTGATGCGCCGCACCGACCAGCTGAATTTCGGCGGCACCGTGCTGACGCTCGCCTATTCCGCGGACGGCCGCCCGAGCGCGACCGGCGCGCAGCGCGCGGCGGGCACGGTGCTCGCCGCCGGGCTGATCGCGTCGTTTGCGTTCGCGGCACTGATCCATGCACTGCTGCGCGGCCGCGCCGGTACGGCCGACACCGGCGCCAGCAGCCGCGGCATCCTCAACGAGGCGCGGATGATGGGCATCATCCGTTCGTCGATGGAAGCGATCATCACGATCGACGAGAAGCAGACGGTCGTGATCTTCAACCCGATGGCCGAACAGGTATTCGGCGTGTCGGCGATGGAGGCGATCGGCGCGCCGCTGTCGCGCTTCATCCCCGAGCGGTTTCGCGCCGCGCATGCGAAGCACGTCGATCAGTTCGGCGTGACCGGTGTGTCCGAGCGGCAAATGGGCCGCCAGCGCGTGCTGTTCGGGCTGCGCGGCAACGGCGAGGAATTCCCGATCGAGGCGTCGATCTCGCAGATCCGCGATGCGTCGGGCAAGCTCTATACGGTGATGCTGCGCGACATCACCGAGCGGCAACGCGCCGAGAATGCGCTGAAGCAGTCGCGCGAGGAACTGCGCGAACTCTCGGCGAACCTGCAGAACGTACGCGAAGAGGAAAAGACCCGCATCGCGCGCGAACTGCACGACGATCTCGGCCAGCAACTGACCGCGCTGAAGATGGACCTGTCGGTGATCGAGCAGCAATTGCGCGCGCCGGGCCGTGCGCAACCCGACGACGACGTGCTGTCGCACCTGCAGGGCATGCGCCGTCTGATCGACGCGACCGTCGCGTCGGTGCGGCGCATCGCAGCCGACCTGCGCCCGGTGATGCTCGACGATCTCGGCCTCGTGCCCGCGATCGAGTGGCTGGCGAACGACTTCACGAACCGCTACGGCATCGACGTCGAACGCCACATCGAAACGGGCGGGCTCACGTTCACCAGCGCGGGAGCGACCACGCTGTTCCGGATCGTCCAGGAAGCGCTGACGAACGTCGCGCGCCACGCGGATGCGACACGCGTCGCGCTGCGGCTCGACATCGAGGAAGGCTTCTGCGTACTGCGTGTCGCGGACAACGGCCGCGGCGCGGCACCGGGCGGCAGCGCCCACGAGGACAAATCGTTCGGGCTGATCGGCATTCGCGAACGCGCACACATGCTGGGCGGCAACGTGACGATCGACACCGCGCTCGCGCGCGGCTTCTCGATCACCGTCGCCTTCCCGCTCGGCACAGTTCAACAGGAAACCACCCTCACATGATCAAGGTGCTCATCGCCGACGACCATACGCTCGTGCGCGACGGTCTGCGGCACATCCTCCAGAACGCCACCGGATTCGAGGTGGCCGGCGAAGCGTGCGACGGCCCGTCGACGATCGCGCTGGTTCGTTCGACGCCCGCGCAGGTGCTGGTGCTCGACCTGTCGATGCCGGGCCGCAACGGCGTCGAGCTGATCAAGCAGATCAAGGACGAGAAGCCCGTGCTGCGCGTGCTCGTGCTGACCATGCACGCGGAACAGCAATACGCGGTGCGCGCGTTCCGTGCCGGGGCATCGGGCTATCTGACCAAGGAAAGCGCGAGCGCCGAACTGGTCGGCGCGGTGACCAAGGTTGCGTCGGGCGGCGTCTATGTGAGCCTCGCGATGGCCGAGCAGTTCGCGCAGAGCCTGAACGAGCCGGCCGAGACGCTGCCGCACCAGCGGTTGTCCGATCGCGAATTCGACGTGTTCCGCCGGATCGCCGCCGGACAGACGCTGACCGAGATCGCGCAGGCGCTGTGCGTGAGCGCGAAGACGGTCAGCACCTACAAGACCCGGATCCTCGAAAAGATGCAGATGCCGCACGAAGCGGCGCTGGTCCGCTATGCGATGCGGCACAAGCTGCTCGACGAAACGGACGACGTCTAGCGCCTGTTCACGCTAACCACGGGCTTGCGCCGGCCGCGCGACGTGCGGGCCGGCCGGACGCCGCGCGGCTTTTACTTCGCCGGCACCGGGCACGCAAGATCGCCCTCCTCGCAGGACAGATACCCCTTCAGCGTCTCGTTGCGGATCTTGGTCAGATCGTCGAGGCAGGTCGACACGACCATCGAATATGCGCTGCCGCCTTCGGCGTTCGCGCTGGAGAAGTTGCATTCGGCATCGCGGTAGGCGATCCACGCGCGCTGCCCATTCACGAGTTTCTCGGCGAGCGGCTTCGCATCGCGCAGGCGCGCGGTAATAGCCTGGTAGGTGCGATTCAGCTCCGCGTCGGATTTCTTGTACGCGCGATCGGCACACGCCGTCATCGCCGCCTGATCCGTCACGTCCGCACAATTCGACTGCGCATGGGCAAGGTTAGCCGTCAGCGCGAGCGCGCACAGCAGACCGGTCAAGACACGCATGGATGCTCCTGTTTGTTTTCGTTGATTGGTGGAACCTCGTGCCGGGCTTGCCGCCGCGCCTCGGCGCGCGGCATCGCGGACAAGCCGGCGCCACGCCATCCGCCACGGCTGCCGTGGCGTGGCGATGCCGACCGCGATGCTAGCGCACGCGCGGCGGATTGTCAGCCGGCGCCACGCGTGCCGCGGACGCAAAAAAAGCCCGCACTCGACATGAGTGCGGGCTTTTCGATACGGTCTCGCCGGCGGCCCGGAGGCCGCGCTGCGGATGGCTTAGTGACCGAAGTACACCGACGAACGGTCGGCGACGGCCGGCACCGTCACGCGCTGGCCCGACTGCGACGTCGCGACCGGGTTCGAGCCGTAGCCCGTTGCGTCAGCCTGCGCACCGGTGTTCTGGGCTGCGGCGATCTTCGCCTGTGCGGCCTGGATGTTTTCCGGATAGTTCATCCAGTCGTTCGGGTTGTAGCCGGCCTTCTCGAGCTGGACCAGCTCGGCACGCACTTGCGCGCGCGTCAGCGGCTGCTGGTTCGATTGGGCGAACGACACGATCGGTGCGGCCACCAGTGCGGCCAGTGCAACTGCCTTGATCAGCGATTTCATGATGCGTTACCTCCAGATTGTTTTGTCAGGCGCTTCGGACTCGGTAGTCGTTGCGCATGAGTGAAAGTCTAGGCGGCTCGGCTATCAGGGTAAATACTTAAATCGCAAATTCACTGTTGACCGAATTCCGTACAATTGCCGCGCATTCGGTCTAATCATCAGAGGATTAACGTCACATCCGCACCCAATAAACCGCGGCGCGCTGTGACATGCCCCGCCTGGGCCGGCCGATCCACCGGGCCATGAACGGCGGCCGCCCGATATGCAACGGCGAGCGCACGTCAGCGGACCTGATCGGCCTCGGTGCTTTCCACCGACAGGTCGAACAGCAATGCCTTGAGGCGAATCCGGTCGGCCGCGGCGATTTCGCTGAACGCAGCGTGATGAAGCGTCCAGCCCGGTGTCGCGGGATCGACGTGCACCGCGCGCACCGTGCCGTCGAGCGTCAGCAATGCGATACGGTCTCCGTCCATGTACGGCAACTGCACGTGCAACGGCTCGCCGGCCGCGGCGAGCGGCCGGTCGACCGTGATCGACAATCCGTTCAGGCTCAGATCGTGAACGATCCCGATGCCGTCGGCCTGCGTCGGCCCGCCGGTGCAGCAGGCCGCAATCCGTACCGGCACGCGCGGCTCGGCGCGCGTGCGCAACCGGTCGACGAAGCCCGGCGGCGACAGCACCATGAACGGCGCGCCGCCCGCGGCCTGCACAGCCTCGACCGTCGCACCGAAGCGCGACACCGCCGAGCGGCCGATCGCGACCGCCTCGACGTCGTCGCCGCGGGCAAAATCGAACACGGCCGACGGCCGCGGTTCGACGAACAGCACGCCCGATGCGCCGACCCCGATCAACCGGCAGCGTTGCAGCACGCGGGCCGCACCGACCCGCCGGCGGATGCCGATCGCGGCGCCGGCCAACAGTCCCATGTGCGCGGCCGCCGGCACGGTGTCGTGCTCGGACGCACCGGGTCCGGCGTCATCGCGCCTGCGAACGGGCCGGAAGTGATCGAACAGGAAGTCATATTGCGCGGGATCGCGCAGCGTGGCGCCGGCGGGCAACAGCGCGGCGCCGCCCGCATCGTAGAGATCGAAGCGGAGCGGGACGCCGGCGGCGACGTCATCGCGCGCGAGCGCGACGTGATCGGTGATAGGCCGCATCGGAAAGGCGCGGCGCAACCGCGCGAGCTGTCGTGACAACGTGATTACGGCAGCATCGCGCGAATTCTGAACGGCTCGTTACTCCGAACCGCTGGCAGCGTCGGGTGAAACCGGCGCCGGGGCCGGTGCCGGTGACGGCGCCGGTACGGCAGAAGGCGCGGTGGCCGGTGCGGAGCCGAGGCCACCGCCAGCGGTGTTGCCCGAACTCGCCGCGCTGCCCCCCGCCGCCGGCGGCTGCACGGCCTGCGGTTGCGACGCACCCGCCGACAATGCAGCCGCCGACGCCGCCACCTCAGACGCCGGGATCCATTCCTCGACGATGCCGCCGGATGCCGCCTCGGGCGCCGACGCGGCGGACGCGGCCGACGCCTCGTCTGCGTCCGCCTCGGGCTGACGCTCGATACGCTGCGTCCTTACTGGCGCCGCCGCCTGCTTCGACTCCGGCCCGAACCACCCGGCGAACAGGTCCGTCACCCGTTCGCGCGCCGACGCGAACCAGCCGGGCGACGGCTCGGTATCGAATTTCAGCTTCGTGTCGACGATCCGGGCGCGTTGCGCGCGCTGGAAGAAGTCGCCGACGATCGGCAGCGCGCTGTGCGCGCCTTGCCCCCAGTAGTCGCTGCGCAGCGTCACGCGGCCGTCGTCGAAGCCGACCCACGCGCCGGCGACCAGCCCGGGCTGCATCAGGATGAACCAGCCGTCCGCGTTGTCCTGCGTGGTGCCGGTCTTGCCGGCCACGTCGCCGCGAATCCCGAAGCGCGTGCGGACGCTGCCGCCGGTGCCGCGCGTCACCACGTCGCGCATCACGTCGAGCAGCGTCTTGTCGGTTTCGGCGTCGAGCGCGCGCTCGGGCGGCGCCGGCGCGTATTCGGCGAGCACGTCGCCCTGGCGGGTCTCGATGCGCGTGACCATTTGCGGCTCGACGTACAGCCCGCCGTTCGCGATCGTCGCGTACGACGCGACCATCTCCTTCAGCGTCACGGGGCTCGTGCCGAGCGCAAGCGACGGCACGCGCTCGAGCGGGCTCTCGCGCACGCCCATGTCGCGCGCGAGCCGCGCCACGGCCGCCGGGCCGACCTTCTCCATCACCTGCGCGGTGATCCGGTTGCGCGACAGCGCGACCGCGTCGCGCAGCGTCATCGGCTTGCCGGACGGCGGCGCGTCGTCGTTCGGCCGCCAGATCTCGCCGCCCTTCAGCGGAATCTCGACCGCCTGGTCGACGAACGTGTCCTCCGGCTTCATCCCGTTCGCGAACGCGACGCCATAGACGAACGGCTTGAAGGTCGAACCCGGCTGGCGCCGTGCCTGCGACACGTGATCGAACGGCTCGCTCGTGAAGTCGCGGCTGCCGACCCACGCGCGGATCTGCCCGTCGCGCGGATCGATCGCGACGAAGCCGGCCTGCACGTCGGTCTTCGCCTTGCACAGCGCGCGCATGAAGCCCCGATCGGCGGCGAGCTGCTTCATCGCGGCCGCATCGTCCTTGCCGGCGTCCTGCGCGGCCTTGTACTCGGGCGACTCGCGCATGAAGGTGCGGAACACCTCGTTGTCGGTGCCGCAGCCGTCGCGGCCGCTCCACGCGTTGTTCGCGATCCCCTGCAACTGGTTCGCCTGCTGCGCCAGCGCCTGGGTCGCCATCTGCTGCAGCCGCGAATCGATCGTGGTGCGCACGATCAGCCCGTCCGAGTAGATGTTGTAGTCGTTGCGGTCGGCCCAGCCGATCAGCCATTTGCGCAACTGCTGGGCGAAATGCGGCGCGGGCCCCGGCGGCTCCTTCTGGCGCTCGAAGTCGATGCGCAGCGGCCGGCGCTGCAACTGCGCGAACTGCGCCGGCGACAGCTTGCCGTACTTCACCATCTGGCCGAGCACCGTATTGCGCCGCTGCAGCGCGCGCTCGGGGTTCAGCACCGGGTTGTAGTAGCTGTTGCCCTTCAGCATCCCGACGAGCGTCGCACTGTCGAGCACGTCGAGCTGGTCGGCCGACTTGTCGAAATAGGTGCGCGCGGCCATCTCGACGCCGTACGCGTTGTACAGGAACGGCACCGTGTTCAGGTAGGTCTCGAGGATCTGGGGCTTGCTGTAGATGGCCTCGATCTTCAGCGCGGTGATCGCCTCCTTCACCTTGCGCGTGAGCGTCGGCGCGCGGCCGATCTCGTCCGGATACAGGTTGCGCGCGAGCTGCTGGGTGATCGTCGAGCCGCCCTGGCGGTTACCGGAGAACGTATGGAGCGCGGCCGACGCCGTGCGCTTCCAGTCGAGGCCGTGGTGCTCGTAGAAGCGGTGGTCCTCGGTCGCGATCAGCGCATCGACCATGTGCGGCGAAATCTGCTTGAGCGGCACCCATTCGCGGTTCGACGGCTTGAATTCCGCCAGCAGCTTGCCGTCGGCGGACAGCACCTGCGCGGGCTGGTCGACGCGCGCCTTGCGGATGTCGCCGATGCCGGGCGTGAACGGAATCAGCGCCAGCACGTACAGCAGGAACAGCACCGGCACGGCGGCGGCCGCGAGCAGCACGCCGCGGCGCGTCGGATGACGGAGACGGCGCCAGGCGGTGGCCAGGACACGCTTGACGGGCACGGCGGCAGCGGCCGCGACGGGTTGGGCGCGCGCGACCCATTTGACACAGAGGTCACGCACTGACGACACGTTTCGGCGATTCACGCGGGTGGGGGATCGGCTGGAAAGGCAGCATCGTACCAAAACTCGCGCGACACACCGGCCGGCGGCCGTGCCGGGCCCGTGCGAATGGCATCCGATCGCGCAGTTTCACCACAAAAAAGGCGCGCGGCCCGCAGCGGGACCGCGCGCCAACCTGGTACAACCCGATGCCGTGCGCCGGCGTTCAGCGCACGAGGAAACCGTAGGTCAGCGGATCGCGCTCGTCGACGATCCAGTTCGCGAAACCGCAGATGTGCGCGCTGCCCTCCACTTCCGGGATCACGGCCGGGATCTCGCCGACCGTCGTCTCGCGCAGCACGCGCCCCTTGAACACCGTGCCGACGATCGACTCGTTGACGAGCGTGTCGCCGGCCGCGAGCAGGCCGCGCTGGTACAGCTGCGCGACACGTCCGCCGGTGCCGGAGCCGGTCGGCGAGCGGTCGACCTCGCGATCCGCGAACACGCAGCAGTTCGCCTGCGTCGAGCCCGGATGGCGCGGCGCATTCGCGATGATCGTGCCGTAGATATGGTTGATTTCCGGAATCTCCGGATGCACGACCGGATACTTCTCGTTCGCGGCGGCCTTCACTTCGGCGCCGAAGCGGATCAGCCTGCCCACCGCCGCTTCGCGCACCGGCAGGTCGAACGGCGCACCGTCGACGTAGAAGTAGAACGCGCCGCCGTACGCGATGTCGCCGGTCACGGTGCCGAACGACGGCGTGTCGACCGACACGTCGCGCCGCCAGATGAACGACGGCACGTTGACGAAGCGCACGGGCCCCGCGTGTTCGCCGTCCCATGTCACGAACGCCTCGATGAAGCCGCACGGCGCATCGATGCCGACGCGCGTCTCCGGCACCGTGCGCTGCACCCAGCCGAGCTCGACCGCGGCGGTCGACAGCGCGATCACGCCGTGCCCGCAATGGTCGCTGTAGCCCTCGTTGTGCAGGAAGATCACGCCGAAATCCGCATTCGGCGATACCGGTTCGGTCAGGTAGCCGCCGTACATGTCGGCGTGGCCGCGCGGTTCGAACATCAGCGCACGGCGGATTTCGTCGGCGTTCTCCTTGAGCCACGCGCGGCGCTGGACGATCGTATCGCCGGGCAGGCGCGGCAGCCCGCTCGTGACGATGCGGAAGGCTTCGCCGCCGGTATGGACTTCGACGGTGGAAAGGGATCGGGAAATTTTCATGAGGATCGAAAGCGTGAAGACGAAGGACGGCGCCGCGGCGCCGTCCGGTGGCGGTTACTTCGCGTACGGCTCGGGCAGCCCGTTGCGGATCACGTAGACGGTGGTCGGCGCGCCCTTCAGGTCGCCGTGTTCGTCGAACGAATAGGTGCCCGCGACACCCGCGTAGTTCGATTTCGCCAGTTGCGCGATCAGCTTCGCCTTGTCGGTGGTCGTGCCGGCCTTGACCATCGCGTCGGCGAGCAGCTTCATGCCGTCGTAGTAGTTGACGCCGTAGACCTGCGTCTCCGTGTGATAGGTGTCGTGGTACTTCTTCAGGAATGCGCGGCCGGCCGGGGTTTTCTCGAGCGCGACGCCGCCCTGCGCGCAATAGACGATCGAAGCGGCCTCGCCCGCGACCTTGCCCATGTCGGCCGAGCAGATGCCGTCGCCGCCGAGCAGCTTCGCGCGCAAGCCGCGCTGCTTCATCTGCTTCGCCATCGGCGCGCCCTGCGCCGCGTAGCCGCCGAAGAAGATCACGTCGGGATTGCTGGCCTTGATCTTGGTGAGAATGCCGAGGAAATCGGTCGCCGACGAGCTCGTGTACTCCTGGTCGACGATCTTGATCCCGTTGGCCTTCGCGACGTTCGCGAACTGCTCGGCCACGCCCTGCCCGTACGCGGTGCGATCGTCGATGACCACGGCGGTCTTCGCGTTCAGCGTCTTCGCGGCGAAGGTCGCCATCGTGCCGCCGAGCTGCTCGTCGCTCGCGCCGATCCGGAAGATGTTCTTGAGGCCCTGGCGCGTGAGCGCCGGGTTCGACGCGACCGGCAACATCGGCACGCCGGCATTGGCGTACACGCGCGACGCGGGAATCGCGACGCCCGAGTTGTACGGGCCGAGCACCGCGACGACGCCCTTGTCGACCAGGCTCTGTGCGACCTGCACGCCCGCCTTCGGGTCGGCCTGGTCGTCGTCGGACACCAGCTTGAACGTGACCGTCTTGCCGGCCACTTTCACACCCGCCTTGTTGAGCTCCTCGACGGCGAGGCGCGCGCCGTTTTCATTGTCCTTGCCGTTCGCGGCCTGCGGGCCGGTCAGCGGCGCCGAGTGGCCGATCGTCACGACTTCCTGCGCGTGCGCGGAAGTCAGCGCGCCGGCGGCAACGGCCACCGACAGCGCGGTAATGAGGTGTCGCATGATGTCTCCTGATTGGTTTTGTGTGAAACCAATGTAGGACACGTATGGTCACGGCGCAAGCAATTTCAAAATACTATTTACGATTCTGGTCATATTTCAGACCAGAATGACGCGACATGTGTTACTTCGGCGTGATATCGCGCCGCACCCGGAGAATGTGCTGCTCCACGTAGAACGCGGCCGCATCGGCGTCGCCGGACACGATCGCCTCGTAGATCAGCCGGTGCTCGGACACGTAGAGCCGGATTCGGCCCGCGTCGTAGATGCCGTCGTCCTTCAGCCGTTTCCACAGCGGCTGGTCCATCGTCTTCGCGACTTCGTCGGCGATCTTCACGATCAGCGCGTCGCCGGTCATCAGCGCGAGCTGCCGGTGGAACAGCCGGTCGCTCTCGTTCCACAGCGCGCGCTGCCGCGGGTCGTCGACATCGGTGATGGTTTCCATCTGCGCGAGATAGCCTTCGGCGACGGGATCGGCACGGCCGTGCGCGGCCGCGAGGCGCGCGATCGCGGGCTCGAGGATGAGCCGCACGTCGAGCGTCGACGTCGGGCTGAAGTCCGCATCCGGCGCGCTTCGCGTGTCGCCGCGCTGCGCGAGCACGTCGAGCGGCGCCGGCACGACGTAGGTGCCCGAATTGCGCTTCGTGAACACCAGCCCTTCGTTTTGCAATGCGCCGAGCGCCTCGCGCACCGCCGGCCGGCCGACCTGGAACAGCGCCGCGAGTTCGCGCTCCGACGGCAGCCTCGAATCGGCCGCATAGCGCCCCGCGCGGATCTCGTCGCGGATCTTCTCGGCGACCTGCTCGTAGATCTGCAGCGGCCGGAAACCGGCTTCAAGGGATTCGGGACGCGCGGACATCATCTGGGGCTCCTGCCAGGTCGGGGGCGTGGTTCGGGAATGGGTGCGCACGATACCGAAGCGCACCGGGCCGGCACGTGCGACGGCCCATCTGGACGGATATTAGAACCAAAATCGGCAATCTGCCTGATTTTACGGATTGCGGGGCGGCCATCAACTGGTATAGATTTGATCCAGACCGTCTGCCGTCGCGATTTCCGGCAGATCTCGTGGCGAGCGCGCGATGCGCCCGTCGTCCACGCTCACCGACCCAACCGACCGACACGATGACCGCCCTCTCCCGGATTCCCGCTTTCGATGCCGCCGAAACGGCCGCGCTGCTCGACTACCCGGCGCTGCTCGCCACGCTCACGCACACCGTCTCCGAATACGCGGCAGGCGAAATCGTCAGCCCCGAACGGCTCGTCGTGCCGCTGCAGGCGGGCGGCGTGATGCTGTCGATGCCGTCGAGCGCGCGCGACCTCGCGAGCCACAAGCTCGTGAACGTGTGTCCCGGCAACGCCGCGCGCGGGCTGCCGACGATTCTCGGCCAGGTGAGCGCGTACGACGCGACGACGGGCGAGATGCGCTTCGTGCTCGACGGCCCGACCGTCACCGGGCGCCGCACGGCGGCCATCACCGCGCTCGGCATCCAGGCGCTGCACGGCGCCGCGCCGCGCGACATCCTGCTGATCGGCACCGGCAAGCAGGCGGCCAATCACGCGGAAGCGCTCGCGGCGATCTTTCCGGACGCGCGCCTGCATGTGCGCGGCTCACGCGCCGACCGCGCGGACGCGTTCTGCGCCGCGCACCGCGCGCAGGCGCCGCAGCTCGCGCCGCTCGACGGCGACGCGATTCCCGATGCGATCGATGTCGTGGTCACGCTGACGACAAGCCGCACGCCCGTCTATCGCGAAGCGGCGCGCGAAGGCCGCCTCGTGGTCGGCGTCGGCGCGTTCACCGCGGACGCCGCCGAGATCGACGCCGACACCGTGCGCCACAGCCGGCTCGTCGTCGACGACCCGGCCGGCGCGCGCCACGAGGCCGGCGACCTGATCGTCGCGCAGGTCGACTGGCAACAGGTCGCGTCGCTCGCCGACGTCCTGGGCGGCACATTCGAGCGGAGCGGACCGCTGCTGTTCAAGACCGTCGGCTGTGCCGCATGGGATCTGGCCGCGTGCCGCACGGCACGCGATGCGCTGGACGCGCGCCGGCGCGGCTGATTCCACGGCGGCGGCACCGGCGGCAACGACGGCGGCGGCCGA